>JAZUEV010000452.1:0-4788 GCA_045640345.1 Treponema sp. | reverse complement strand
CAAAAAAAGAAAAAAAAGAATACCACAAAAATTTCTGACATTGTAAAATTATTGGAGTTTATCGAAGATGATTTGGACGAATACGCTCCCATTTTTGACAGTCCAGTAGAAGACGAATACAATTTCGACAATTTCACTTCTATTTCAAAAAAATGTAGCGCATCAGAATTTGAACTTTCGATTTTGGCAGAAGTTAACTTGATGAGATCAAATCCAAAAGACTACGCAGAAAAATATATTAAGCCTCGTATAAATTCCAGAAGCTCAAGTTATTGGACAAGCTGCGTAAACGATATGTCAAAATGTGGACAACTTTCTGAATTGAGCTACGCTGAAGGACTTTATAGAATTTCAAAAGACCATTCATCAACACAAGGAAAAACTGGTCTGACTGGTCACACAAGAGCAAACGGTCAAGACTGGACAGATTGCATTGATAATTATGGAACATACTCAAACATTGGGGAAAACATTTCTTATGGAATGAGCACCCCTCGAGAAATTTTGATTCAACTTTTGGTTGATGATGGAGTTTCAAGTTTGGGACATAGAAAAAATCTTTTGAACAAAAATTACACATCCATGGGAGCTTCTTTTGATGACCACCAGATTTATGCTTGCATGTGTGTTATGAATTTTGCACAAAATTGGCAGGAGTAGAAAATGATTTACAAAACAGAAATTTCTGTAAGATCTTATGAGCTTGATTCTTATAATCATGTGAACAATGCAGTGTACCAGCAATATTTGGAACATGCCCGAATGGATTTCTTGAATCAGATTGGATTCCGCTACAAGGAATTTTATGATGCAGGATATTTTTTGTTCATCACCCATGTGGATATTTTTTACAAAGCCCCAGCAGTTTTGAACGACAAGTTGACTGTGGAAACCACTGTCAAAAATATAAAAACAGTTAGAGGAACTTTTCATCAGACAATAAAAAAGGAAGATGGAACAGTGTGCATTGAAGCTGATGTGGATTGGGCTTGCATAACAAATGCAGGTCGTCCTTCAAAAATCCCAGATGAATTTATGTTGGACGCACTTAAACCTACAAACTGATTTTTATAATTCAGTCTTTGATTTTAAACTCTCGTTCGCAATCAAGCAGCGGGAGTTCTTTTTTTTCAATGGATTCGATTTCAATAAAAGTGTCCGAATCAAGTCGCTCAATCATTGCATCAATGGCAAGCTTTGAACCTTGGACTTCCATTAAAACCGACCCATCAAAATCATTCATAACCCAACCTGTCAAACCGTGAAGGGACGCAAGATTTTTGCTGGTCCATCTGAATCCAACTCCACAAACTCTTCCATAAAAACGAATCTGGTAACGAATCTTTTCCATTTATTTTTCCAACAAATATCCTTTAAGAGTTCCACTTTCCCTGCCAAAATAATATGAAAAATATGTTACCATGAATTTTTTTTCACCACCCTTCAATTCAATTTCCATAACCCTGTCACTGTTTTTGGATTCGGAATTTTTTTCAAATTCACTAAAAGTTTCAATAGGAATTAGGATATTTTCGTCAGCAAATTCTAATTTAAAATTGGATCCAACTTTTTTAACATAGGTAGAAAGAATAGGCTTCATTTTGGAATAACCGGTTAAATCAAAAATCAAATTTTTGTCGTCCACCTGGAACCAATACATTTTATCTTCCGTTTGATAATATTCGTTGACAAATCCATAGGTATCGGAAAAACCTTTCTTGTACCAAGAGATTTTATTTTTTTCCGTAATGTTGTTGTGAAAAGAAACGATGCTATTTTTTTCTTTATTGGTAAAAGATGATTCTGCATTCTGAGGTTGAATCAATCCATTTTCAAAAAGTCCGTGTGCTGCATAGATTTTTTCAATCTGTTTTTTCATGCTAAAATCTGCCGCATCAATTATGTTGATTTTAGGAAGGACTGCAAGAACAACAAAGCCACACAAAACAAGATAAATGTTTTTTAAAATCTTGAAATCCTTTTTTATAAATCCCTGCACAAAAACCAAAACCAAAATTACACACGCAAAAATATTATAAAGCAGACTTGTGCACCTTGTTATGGTGAATCCGTAATTTGATACACGAATGTAAAACGCAATTGACTGAAGAATAACTAAAGGAAAAAGAAAAACCGGTCCCCACTTGTTAAAAAATTTTGTGACTGAATTTTTGTAGGGAGCCAAAGTCAAATACAAAACCATGTAAGCACAAGTTGCTGTACTGACAAAAGGATTTATCTGTCCGTCTGGCATTTTGTGAATAAAAATTGATTTCAAAAAATACACATACAGAACTAAAACGTAAATCGCAAACAAAGGTAAAAGTGTGTAATGGAAAAGAATTTTTGAAAACTTTGAGACACTAACTTTTTCATAATCTTCCGTGGCTTGAGAAACAAATGTTCCAACAAAAAAAACATATCCAGAAAAAATCCAGATGCTTTCGATGATTTCAAAAAAATACGAAATGTCAAAAATCAATTTATCAATTGAAAGTAAAATCAGAGAGAGGGAACCACCAACACACAACGCCATGATTCCAGAAACTACAAAGGACACAAAAAGATTGGTGGCATTTTTTTCTTTTAAGCTGTGGGCCATAAAATACATGGATCCAAGAATCGACGCAATAAGAGTCCCAAAATAAACAAGTATAAAATAACTGTGGTCGGAAAAAAACTTACACAAAAAATAAAAGGGAATGCTCAAAAAGACTGGAGCCACTTGAACAATTGTTCCCCAAAGTTTTGGACGCTTGCATTTATTTTGAAAAAGATTTTCAAACCCCAGTTGCAGTAAAAGACAAAATGGAATCATCCATGAAAAGTCCATGATAAATGCTATAAAAAAATCTTTATCTCCAATTGAAACTTCCAACGATGCAAACAATGCTGCTAAAAAACAGAACAAATACATACTGGCAAAACGATTAAACGATTGTTTAATTGTCAAAAAAATATTTAAAAATTTATTCATATTTAACTCCAAGAATCTTGTTCAAATCTTACATAAAAATTACCCCGACTTTTAATCGAGGTAAATAAATTTCCTAATTACTATTGTTTGGCATCAAAACTTTTGAACCTTCCTCCACGGCTTTTACATTCAGTTCATAAAAATCAGGTTTAACCAAGAGTTTGATTGCATCCAAGACTTCTTCCTTTGTCACCACACCTGTTTGTGTAGCGGTTCCCAAAAGAATCATGTTCACAACTTTTGAACTTCCAATTTTTTTGCTCATAGAATCAGCATCCACCGTTACAGTACGAGCTCCAATTTCTTGAAGATATTTTAGCATGTTTTCCACTTCAAAAGTTTCGCCTGTAAGACTTGCTGTTGTAGGCTGCACGATTTTTGAATTGATGACAGCTGTTCCACCTTTTTTTAGATACTCAATATTTCTAACAGCTTCCGCAGCTTCAAATGCAATAATCAAATCTGCTTGTCCTTTTGGAATTAACGGTGAAAAAATTTCGTCACCAATTCTAACATGGCTTGTTACAGATCCACCTCTTTGTGCCATACCGATTGTTTCAGCGGACAAAACTTTTTTTCCACCAGACACTGCAGCCTGTGAAATCACCTTCGCCGCCAAAACAGTTCCCTGTCCACCAACTCCACAAATCAAAATATTTTTTGCCATACTATTCTCCAATCGCATTTATAGGACAAACCCCTGCACACAATCCACAACCGGTGCAAGTGCTTGGGTCAATTTCAACAATAGATTTTCCCTTGGAATTTGTTTTTGAACTTAAGCTCAAAGCTGGACATCCAAGTTCGTTAATACATTTTCTGCATCCAATACATTTATCATCTGCAACGATTTTTGACTTTGGTTTTTTGTATCCAAGTTTTGCTGCAACGGAAATGCAAGGGGACTTAAAAATAACAGCGCTCACACCATCGCTGGCATCGGCAGTCTTTACAGCTTCGATTGATTTTTCCTGATCAAAAGGATCCACTTCAATAATTGGACTAACACCGATTGCTTCCAAGATTTTTGGGATGCTGATTTTTTCAACAATTTCGCCCATCATTGTTACACCTGTTCCAGGATGTGGTTGGTGACCTGTCATGGCTGTTGTGGAATTATCCAAAATGCAGATGGTCTGTTTGCTTTGGTTATAGACTGCATTAACCACACCAGTGATTCCGCTGGCAAAAAAAGTTGAATCCCCAATGAAACTAAAACAGTGCCTGTCATTTTCGTTGTGATAAAATCCCTGAGCCATAGTGATGTCCGCACCCATGCACAAACAAGTGTCTGTCATGTCCAACGGTTTAGCATTTCCCAAAGTGTAGCAACCGATGTCACCACAGTAAGCAGTCTTCTGATTTTTCATTGCCTGTTTGACTGCATAAAAAGCTCCACGGTGAGGACAACCTGCACACAAAACTGGTGGACGCACTGGCAATTTTGGTGACTGCTTATTATTTTCAATCTGGTGGATTTTGAAATCAGCATTTGTCTTTGCAACGAAATTCAGAATGCAATCCTTTACAATTTCCACACTCAACTCCCCTGCCTCAGGAACACTGGATGTGAGTTTTCCAAAAATGTTTGTGGAAATATTTTTTTCCATTCCGTTAATCAAATGGAGGTTCTGTTCGATTACTGGATCAAGTTCTTCAAAAACCAAAATGTTTGTATTAGACTTCATAAAATCCAATGCAAGATTTTTTGGGAAAGGATAAGGGGTTCCGATTTTTAAAACGCTGACAATCTTGAAATCTTCAAAATCGGCATACTCGGTTTTTAAAATGTTCTACGCTTCCATCAAATA
>JAZUEV010000451.1:0-2394 GCA_045640345.1 Treponema sp. | reverse complement strand
AATAGATAATAATGGAAGAAAGTGATTTAATCATTGATTCCGCAGGTTACCTAAGGATTCTAGGAGGAATTATTAATGAAAGTAACAAAATTGATTGCCGTTGGAACACTTTTCCTGGCAATGGCTGGAGCAGTTTCGGCACAGTCAAGAACAGAGACATCTGTAGAAGATGAATACCTGAGCAGCATTGAAGACGTAATCATCACAGAGTTGACAGCTTCTCCAGAGTATGACAACAAGTTCCTTGCCCTCCAGTATTTGGAGAACGCGTTGAGCGAGGGACGCACAAGCAATGATATGGTTGCAGCTCTCAGAAGCCTTGCAGGCGAAGGGGTTACAACAAAGTCCCGCACAAACGGTCGCTTGATGAACAACTATCCAGACATCCGCAAGAAGGCTTGTGAATTGCTTGGACAGGTCGCCACTGAAGAAGCAAAGGACACTTTGGTTCAGATTATCGCAGACGACCAGGAGCCAATGGTAGTTTCAGCAGCTGTCCATTCCTTGGGAGAAATCGGTCTCAACGAAAATGACGAAGTTGTTGGAGCAATCGAGTTTATGCAGAGGAAGTATGCCGCGTTGAATCCATCAAGCTCTTTGGCCTTGGAAATCTTGTTCGCATACGAAAAGTTGGCAGGAACTGTTCAGGATCGCGGTCCAATGATTGAATCCATCGCAGCTATCGCAGCAAACTATCGCTTCGCAACAACAGTCCGCACAAAGGCCTACGATTTGCTCAGAAGTCTTCAGTCAAAGAGATAATAAAACCCTGTGGGTCGCAATTTTTAGAGGCAACTTTGAAAATGCGATGTTCTGAGCCTTGCAATTTCAGGGCATCAATCTCGTCAGGCATCTGTAAAGGTATTCATTTATGGATGTCTGACAAGTTATACGGAAATGTAAAAAAAAAGGACATCCGCTGGGGTCTCTTCATCCCAAAAGATGTCCTTGCTTTTTATGGGAGATACGGAATTCGAATCCACAACCTTTGGCTCCGGAGGCCAACGCTCTATCCAATTGAGCTAATCTCCCGTGTGAGTAAAAGATATAACTAAAATTTTAAATTGTCAACGGCATTTGGCATTGTGCCGGACACATATTTAAGGAAAATCATAGTGAATCCAATAATTTTGGCTTCGGCCTCCCCCCGCAGACAGAAAATACTGAAACTCATGGGCATTCCCTTTGATGTTAGACCAGCGTCCGTCGATGAGAACTATCCACCGTCAATGGGATGCGATGATGTGGCGGAATATCTTGCCAGGAAAAAAGTCCTTTCGGTTGTTGAGTCCTTTCCGTCCGGACAAAAGGTGCCATGGAGTCTGGGGGCTGACACAGTCATTGTTTTTGAGGGGAAGATATATGGAAAACCGTCCTCAAGGGATGAAGCTACGTCTTTTTTGAGCCAATTGCAGGGACACACCCACAAGGTGGTTACGGGGCTTGCCCTTTATGATGGTGACAGAAAAATCGTTGTTAGTCGCTCCAGCGTAAATCTCGTTACATTCAAGGCCATGAGCAAGGGAGAGATTGAGTGGTACATAGGCACTGGGGAATGGCGTGACGCGGCAGGTGCATACAAGATACAGGGCCTGGCATCGTGTTTCATTTCAAAAATAGAAGGCACGGAAAGTAGCGTTATGGGCTTGCCAATGTTTGAAGTTTATGATATGCTTTCGGAACAGGGTTATTCTATCGCAGAGTGAATCCTGTCGGACAGGACTTTTGTTCCCGTTACGAAATCCTCCGGGTCTGTCGGAAGGCGGATCACGAGTAAAAGGTCAGGCAGAAAGATTGCCGGTGGTCTGTTACAGGCTGTCAATCTTTCGGTGAAGGAGTTAAACATGGCAGTAGTTACCATGAAGAGTCTCTTGGAGTCTGGAGTACATTTCGGACATCAGGTAAAACGTTGGGATCCACGCATGAGAAAGTACATCTTTGCTCAGCGCAACGGAATTCACATCATCGACTTGCAGAAGACAATCACAGCTATCAAGGAAAGCTACGATGAAATCCGCAAGGTAGCATCAGCAGGCAAGTCAGTTCTTTTCGTTGGAACAAAGAAGCAGGCACAGCAGGCAATCCAGAAGGAAGCAGAACGCTGTGGAATGTACTACGTAAACAACAGATGGTTGGGTGGTACACTTACAAACTTCTCTACAATCAAGAAATCACTTCTCCGTCTCAAGAAGATTGAAAAGATGGAAGTTGACGGAACTTTCGCAAATCTCACAAAGAAGGAAGTCGCAGCACTTTTGAAGGAAAAGGAAAAGCTTCAGAAGAACTACGGCGGAATCAAGGAAATGAAGGAACTCCCAGGAGCAATCTTCGTTATCGATACACACAAGGAACAGATCGCAGTCAAGGAAGCTCGCAGCATGGGTATCCCTATCA
>JAZUEV010000450.1:0-2252 GCA_045640345.1 Treponema sp. | reverse complement strand
CTTCATCAACTTCAACTTGTTTTCCAATTTCATCAGCAGTAATTTTGTTGTCACCTGAAAGCATTACAATTTTTATTCCAAGTTTTTTTAATTCATGGACAGCCTTCTTACTGTCATCTTTTATAACGTCTGCAAGTCCAATAACTCCAAGAATTTTTTCTCCTTTTGAAAAATAAATCAAACTTTTTCCTTGTGATGCAATTTTTTTTACCTGTGAATTTTCATCAACTGTATTTAAAATAAACTCAGCATTACCTGCCTTAATTTCTATTCCATTAATTTTTGCTTTTAATCCACAGCCGGACACAGATTCAAAATCATAAATTTCACGGGGACTAATTTTTAATTCCTTTGATTTTTTAACAACTGCTTTTGCCAAAGGATGATTCGACTTTGATTCCAAATCGACTGCAACTTGCATTAAATCATTTTCGGATGTTCCGTCAAAACAAATAATATCTGTTAATTCCAGTTCACCTTTTGTTATGGTCCCAGTTTTATCAACACAAATAGTTTTTATTTTTCCACAAGTTTCAAGACTTTCTGCATTTTTAAAAAGTATTCCATTTGTTGCACCCTTTCCATTTCCAACCATTATTGCAACAGGTGTGGCAAGTCCCAAAGCACATGGACAAGAAATCACCAAAACAGAAATTCCTCGTGCCAAAGCATAACCAACTTCAGAACCACTAATCATCCAAACCAGAAACACAATCAAAGAAATTATTAAAACAGATGGAACAAATATTCCACTTATTTTATCTGCTATTTTTGCGATTGGAGCTTTTGTTGATGAAGCATCACTGACCATTTTAATTATCTGATTAATAGTTGTATCTTCTCCAACACGAGTGGCTCTGCATTTTAAAAAACCGTTTTGATTAAGAGTACCACTGGAAACCTGAACTCCAATTTTTTTTTCAACAGGCAAACTTTCTCCAGTCAAGGAAGATTCGTCAATAAAAGAATTTCCTTCAACAACAATTCCATCCACAGGAATATTTTCACCAGGTCTTACAATAAAAATATCATCCACACAAATATTTTCAATTGGGACCGAAATTTGATTTCCGTCTTTTTCAATTACAACTGATTTTGGGGCCAACTTCATAAGAGACTTTAGAGCATTTGTGGTTTTGCCTTTTGAAATGGATTCAAGCATTTTTCCAACAGTAATCAATGTAACAATCATGGCAGAAGATTCAAAATAAAAATTCATCATCAAAGACATTATTTTTTTTTGATCTCCTTCAATTTGTGCACGGGTCATTAAAAATAAAACAATAACACTCCATAAAAAAGATACACCAGAACCCATGGCAACAAGAGTGTCCATATTCGGTGAACCATGAACTAAAGATTTAAATCCGCTTACAAAAAATTTTTTATTAATAATTAAAATTATTGCTGACAAAATCATCTGCACCAAACCAATAGCAATATGGTTGTGGTTAAAAAAATTTGGAAGAGGCCAGGACCACATTGTATGTCCCATGGAAAAATACATAAGGACAATTAAAAATCCAAGTGACTTGAGCAAACGATTTCTTAAATTAGAAATTTCATTGTCTGACGAATTTTTTTTATTATCAATGTCATTATTAGAAAATTGTTTTGATTGAGGTGTTGCACCATATCCACTTTTTTGGACAGCACTGATGATTGCACTTTCACTTGCAGATCCTTCAACAATCATGGAATTAGTCAAAAGATTTACTGAACATTTTTCAACACCTTCCAATTTCAAAACTGCTTTTTCAATTCTTGCTACACAAGCTGCACAACTCATACCACTTATATTAAATTTATTTTTCATAAAAACCTCTATTTAAGTTTTTTCAAGATCCAAATAAGTTCATCCACAATTTCCATATCACCTTTTTTCAAATCTCTTACAACACATCTCTGAATATGGTTTTCTAAAATTCCTGTCGCAAATGATTCCAAAGCAGACTTGGCAGCAGATACTTGAGTTAAAATATCAGTGCAATAGGCATCTTCTTCAATCATCTTTTGCAATCCACGAATTTGTCCTTCTATTTTACATAAACGATTTTTTAATTTTTTCTTTTCTTCATCAGCTCGGAGAGTTTGTTTTCCACAACAGCATTTTTTCGTTTTTTTGTCCATAAAAATAATATACCCCCATAGGGTATACTTGTCAAGAGAAAGGATATCAATAAAAATTCAAATTTTAGAAATCCCATAAAATTTTAGAATTTTGTTTTTGAGATTTCTCCACTACGGTCGAA
>JAZUEV010000449.1:0-14792 GCA_045640345.1 Treponema sp. | reverse complement strand
TATAATTTTTTCCAAAAAAGCGATTAAAATATTCATTCATTTTTGGATAATAAATTTGTTCATATTTATCTCTTTCACAGTTCCATGCATTTACCAAGATTTTTGAATGTCCATATTTTTTATAATACCATTCTCCTCTGCATGGTGGAAGCGATGGAAAAAAATCTTCTCCATTAATTAGATTCCAGATAAAATCATAATCATCTTCAAGATTATCTCTTTTTGTTTGAACAACATTTGGACAAGAAGTTGTATACACAAAAATATTTTTTTTGTTGAAGATTTTTTGTTCGGACATTTTTTTTCCAAGGAGATTTGAAATCGCTCCTCCTCGACTGTGACCTGTTAGAAAAAAACTAGAATTTCTTGGATCAATATTTTTTTCAATCAAAAATAAAAGAAGCGCATTGTAGACTTGCACAGTACAATCGGCAAATCCACCGTGAATAAAATCACCATTTTCTTCCCCACCTTCAAATTCAAAATTCGACATCCATTCACTAGCTTCATTTGTTGTTCCACGCACAACCACAAAAACTAAATTCTTTTTTTGTCCATTATACGTAACTTCTTTTGCCGCTAAACTAAATGCCGCCTGATTAATTCCAAAGACCGGCAAATTAAAATCCATATCGTAATGAAAATCCATGTCCTCATCTTTGATACCCAAAAGTCTATAGGTTTTCAAAAGTTTATTTTCTTCAAACCGTTCCCTAATTCTCCAATCATAAGTAAGAATGTCAAAAATTGTAGCAACCCTTGCCATTCCATGATTGTACTCCGAAGACGACCTTTCAAAAAACCAATTTTCATTCCATTCAGCTTTTATTGTATCCGCCACCGGAAAATCGATTTCCACAGCAAAGACTTTGGATAAAAATATTGACATTATGACAAAAAATATAAACTTTCCTTTTTTCATAGTGTCAAAATATTATCATAAAATCAAAAAAAAATCATAAAATGGATGATAAAATAATGGGAATCTCTAATTTTTTAGGGTTTTAATATCCTAAATTTGTTTTGCAAAATTGTAAAAGTCGATATATAATTAAGTTGCGTCTCTAAAATGTTTTTGAGATGTCTACAATTTATAAGTTTAGTAGATTATCCCGGGAGGATTATTTTGAAAAAAATTAAATTTATTGCATCTGTTATTTTGACAGGAATTTTGGCATTTTCTTGCGCAACCAACAGTGGAACATCAAAATCAACAAGCAAAATCGACTCTTCAAAAACAACTGTCGAATCAACTGCCGGCGAGATTGTTCCTAGCGAATCCACTGTAAAATATTTGGGTCGCACTTTGGAAAAAAACGGTACACTTTATTTTGCTCAGACAGCTAGCGGAATTGAGTTCAAAGTTGAAAACACAAAATCTTTGACACTGAATTTGGTTGGAGATTCAACTGCAAGACCAACCCGTGGTGAACTTCCAGGAAACCTTGCCCGCTACACAGTTTTTGTTGATGGAAAAGAAGTTATCACAGATTCCATGACCAAGCAGAAACTTGCATTGGAAGTTTTTAACGGCGACACAAAAAAGGATGCCACAATCAGAATCATCAAAATCACTGAAGCGTCTCAGTCAAACATGGGAATCAAAACCATTGTGGTTGATCCTGATGCAAAAGTTATGCCTACAGCCGCAAAGGATTTGAAGATTGAATTCATTGGTGACAGCATCACTTGTGGATACGGTGTTGAAGAAACAAATGGCGGTGCATTTACAACCCAGACAGAAAACGCAGCCAAGGCTTATGCATATTTGACAGCCGAAAATTTGAACGCTGATTACAGTATCGTAAGTTATTCAGGATTTGGAATTTATTCTGGATTTACAAGTGGTGAAAGAAACGAAACATCATTGGTTCCTCCAAACTATGAATACATCACTTACACTTGGAACGATGGAACATTCAACAAAAAGCCTTGGGACTTCAAAAAATTCCAGCCTGATTTTGTTGTAATCAATCTTGGAACAAACGACGCAAGCTATTGCAAAGACAGTTCTAGCAGAGCAGATTTTGAAGACGCTTATGTGGATTTCTTAAAAGACATCCGTGCAAAAAATCCAAAAGCTCACATCATTTGTGCATTGGGAACAATGGGTCAGGACCTTTACTACAACATTGAAGAAGCAGTTTCGTCTTACAAAAAGTCTACAAAGGATGAAAAAGTTTCTACATATAAATTCCCAGTACAGAATCAGGCTGTGGACGGTGTTGGTGCAGACTGGCATCCATCAATCCCAACACAGAAAAAATCTGCCGCTATGATGACAGAATTTATTAAATCTTTGATGTAATAGTAAGTCTCAAATTTTTTAACGGAAGATAAAATGGAAACAAAAAATATTATTGCAGATTCTTCAAATGTAAAACTCTTGGGACGTACCTTGGACAACAATGGTGAACGCTGGTTGATTTTGTCTGCCAGTGGAATTGAATTCAACATTGAAGCAAAAAAATTGTCCATTGATTTTTTGGGCGACGACACAGCTCATCCAAGTGGAAAAGAAAACGGTGAACCTGAAATGAACTGGGCTCGCTATGAAATTTTTGTTGATGGAAAATCAGTTTTGATTGGAAGCATGGATGCACCAGAAAAATCAGTGACAGTTTTTGATGGCAGCGAAACAAAAAAATCTGTTGTAAAAATCCTCAAGCTTACTGAAGGCACACAGTCGTATTTGGGCATCAAGCAGATTGTTACCGACGATGGCGCAAAAATTTCTCCAACAGCAGCAAAGGATTTGAAAATCGAATTCATCGGTGACAGTATCACTTGTGGTTACGGTGTGGAAGGTAAAAAAGCTGAAGAACCATTTTCAACCCAGACCGAAAATGCAACCAAGGCTTACGCTTACATGACTGCTCAAAATTTGGATGCCGATTATCTTTTGACCAGCTTCAGTGGATTTGGAATTGTTTCTGGTTGGACAGGGGACGGAAATTTGAATCCTATCCAGCTTGTTCCACCCCACTACGAAAATTTCTGTTTCAACTGGAATTCAAAAAAGTTTGAAGACAAGAAATGGGACTTCGCAGATTTTGAACCAAACTTGATTGTGGTCAACCTTGGAACAAACGACGACAGCTACACCCAGGACATTGAAGAACGCCGAGACCAATACGCCAGCGAGTATGTAAAATTCTTGAAGGGCATTCGTTCAAAAAATCCAAAGGCCCACTTGCTTTTGACCATGGGAATCATGTTGGGTGGAAACCGATTGTTCAACAAGATTGAAAAAGCAGCCGCAGACTATACGGCAGAAACTGGAGACAACCGTCTTTCACTTTTGCACTTCAAGGCCCAGACACCGGAAGAAGGATTCGGCTGCGACTATCATCCGTCGGCGGAAACTCAGCTTCGTTGTTCAAAAGATTTGACCGATTTTATTAAAAATCTGATTGCAGAAAAAAAGATTTAGGGAACCTTTGAAAATACGATATTTTTGGATGCCCTTTAATTTCAACTACAACGGAGGCTAACATGAACGAAAAATTGCTGATTGAAAAAGCTCTTTCCATGCTGGATTATTCCTACGCTCCTTACTCAAACTTTTTTGTGGGGGCGGCACTTTTAACAAAGGATGGAAAAATCTACACAGGATGCAACATTGAGAATGTGGCTTTCGGACCAAGCATTTGTGCCGAACGAACAGCAATTTTCAAAGCCGTAAGCGAAGGTGAAAAAAATTTTGAGGCCATAGCAATTGTTGGTGGTCCCAAGGGAAAGACTGAAAATTATTGCGCCCCTTGTGGAGTCTGCCGACAGGTTATGGCTGAATTCTGTAGTCCCGATTTTAAAATCATTATGGCAAAAAACACAGAGGATTTTAAAATCAAAACACTTGCTGAACTTTTACCCGAAAGTTTTATTCCACAGGATGATGTTGGGGCAAATCAGAATCAATGAAAATTTTAGTCAGCGCCTGTCTTTTGGGACAAAACTGTAAATATAACGGTGGAAACAATTATTCTCAAAAAGTCATGGATTTTGTAGAAGGACACCAGGTGATTGCAGTCTGTCCCGAAGTGATGGGTGGTTTGACAACTCCAAGAACCCCAGCAGAAATTGTGGACGGGGAAGTAAAAACAAAAGACGGAAAATCTGTGGATGAAGAATTTAAAAAAGGGGCGTTCCTTGCGTTGGAAGTCGCTTTAAAAGAAAAAATCGATTGTGCGATTCTCCAATCCAGAAGTCCCAGCTGTGGTTCAAAAGAAATTTACGACGGCTCATTTTCAAAAAAACTCATTCCAGGTTCAGGAAGTTTTGCAGGCCTCTTAAAATCCAATGGCATATCCATAACAGATGTGGAAGATTTATAATCTTAAATTTTCCTTGACATAATACGATTCCCCAATTAGACTGAAATAGGCTTTTAATTAAGCTTACAAATTTTTCTTGGGGGTTTTATCATGAAAAAAAATCTTATCACAATTTTGGGTATGCTGTTTTTAAGCACTTCTTTTATTTTTGCAGATGATTTCGATTTGTTTGCAAATGAGAGTGCAAATGTTTCCAACGAACAAACTGCAATCGTCAATTCAACGGAAACATCCGCATACGACTTTAAAAATGCTTTGGGAGCGTTCTTTCTTTTGACCGAAGATCCAATTGGAGGATTGGAGTACCAAAGATGGTTGAACGACAAAGTTGGATTGACTGCACAGTTGTCTCTTTTCTACAACAGCTATTATTCAGATGTCTCAGTTTTTAACTATGCATTCAATTTGCAGACAGACATTTCGCTTTACAGATTTGAAACAAAGAATTTTGCATCGAATTTGTATAGCTGGTTTTTGGTTGGAACAAACGGAGCAGCAAGAACCGAGGAAGGAAAAACTTATTTTAGTCCCAACGTAATTTTGGGAGCAGGATTTGGTTTTGAATTGATTTTCTGGAAACATTTGTCAATTCCAATTCAGATGGGTTATGTGGGAGCTTTCCCAAGTTCAAACTACATGAACTTTAGCGTTGGTTCAGGAATAAGATACAAATTCTAAAAACTTAGGGGTGATAAATAGTTTAAATCTATCACCCCATTATTATTTTGGACAAAAACCACCGTTAAAATTTAACATACTCCACATCGGACAAAATTATTTTATCTTTTTCAATAACAATCTTTGAGCAAGTTTCTGTGGTGGGAATCAAGGAGCCATCGTTATCTTCCCAAGTTTCTCCAAAATCAAAAGATATGGAATGGGCTACAGTCCGAAGATTTTGTCCCGACAATTTATAGATTCCCCGAACCATTATGGAGGAATTTAAAATAGTTGTGCTCAGAGTGAAATCATTTTTTGAAAATTCATAAATCGCACCTGTTGTAACGCTGGTCCACCTGCCTTCCAATTTGGAACCATTTTTACAAGAGACAAAAAGACTCAAAATCAAAGCAGGCAAGGCCAGAAATTTCTTTTTCATTTTATTCTTTTGCAGCGTTTTCTTCGGCTTCCATACGAGCTTCCAATTCTTCTTCACTTGGATATGCGTACAGAAGATTTACAAAAACGGTCGTACAATCAGGAACATGGACAGCCCATTCAACAGTAACCTGCTTGATGTTCAAATCCGGCTGAACTGGATCCAAATTATCCTTCATTCCACGACAGATTTCCTTTGCAATACTATCAGTTGGTTCTCCCTTTACCCATTCAGAATCGGCAAGGACAGAAAGATGCTGAAAAACAAATGCGGCATTCAAAGGTGAGTTGCGATTGATTTCAGTCTTTCTCAACTGGAAACGGATTTTCAAATCCCAATCTTCAGTTTTTCCAAATCGTTCCACAGGATAACTGTAATGCACATTGATGTCGGAATAGTCCAATTCCTTGTTAAAGAATTTTGCCAAAACTACACCATTTTTATAAGAACTTGTGACATTCTTTTTTTCACCGTTGATAAAATTCTCGGAATCCTTAAGACTTCTTTCGTATTTTTCTTTAAGTGTCATAAAATCTCCAAATATGCGGCGGAAAATCCAGCCAAAAATAAGGGGTATACAAATCCCTATCAAGTCGCCCCTAAAAAACTTAGAGGCGTTTATTTACAGAACCTTAGATTCCGTTGAAATGAGTGTTAACCTTGTCCAAGACATATTCCTTGAACTCTTCCAACTTGAAAGTTTTCTGAGGCAACTGTGAACTAAAGCGGAATCTACAAGTTACAGTTTCTTCCTCCTGTTCCTTTGCTCCAACAACCAAGATATAAGGAGTCCTGTGTTCAGAGGAAATAACCTTGATTTTTGCCTTCATGTTGTCATCATCAGTATAGGCATTGACACGGATTCCCACAGCCTTGAGTGTATCATAAACTTTGTTGGCATAATCGTTGAAGTCTGGGCTAACTGGAACAACTGCTACCTGTTCAAAATGCAACCAAGCAGGGAAAGCTCCAGTGTAGTTTTCAATCAAGATTCCCATAAAGCGTTCCAATGAACCCAAAACTGCGCGATGCAACATTACAGGATGGTGCTTCTGGTTGTCCGAACCAATGTATTCGGCGTTCAATCTTTCTGCTGATGGCAACTGATAGTCCAACTGGATTGTTCCACACTGCCACTGACGACCCAATGCGTCAATCAATGTGAACTCAAGTTTTGGTCCATAGAATGCACCTTCACCAGGCTGAATCTCGTAGTCCATTCCACAAGCCTTACATGCCTGAGCCAAGGATGCTTCCGCACGCTGCCAAGTCTCTTCATCACCAACATGATCTTCTGGCATAGTTGAAAGTTTTACCAAAAGATTCTTGTCAAAACCAAAGTCCTTGTAGATGTCCAAAAGCAGACGACAGAATTTTGCAACTTCGCTTTCAATCTGTTCTTCAGTACAAATGATATGTGCATCGTCCTGAACAAATCCACGGACACGCATAATTCCATGCAATGTTCCACTTGGTTCGTTACGGACACAATGACCAAATTCAGCAAGACGCAAAGGAAGGTCCTTGTATGAACGAATTTTACTGTTAAAAATCTCCAAGGCACCAGGACAGTTCATTGGCTTGATAGCAAAATCACGCTCTTCACTTCTTGTGGTGAACATATTTTTCTGATAATGTCCCCAGTGTCCAGAACGCTCCCACAAAGAACGAGGCATAATTGCTGGAGTATTGACTTCCTGATATCCATCCTTGCGAATCTTATCACGGACATAATCCTGAAGTGTCACATACATATTCCAACCATTTGGATGCCAGAAAATCTGACCTGGATCTTCTGGGTCAAGATGGAACAAATCAAGCTGGACACCCAATTTTCTGTGGTCTCTTTTTTCAGCTTCTTCCAACATCTTGAGATAATCTTTAAGGTCATTTGGTTTTGCAAAAGCAACTGCATAGACACGGGTCAACATTGGTCGGGAAGAGTCACCCCTCCAATATGCACCAGCAATCTTCATAAGTTTGAAGCTCTGTGCATTGATTTCCTTTGTGTTTGCCACATGAGGTCCACGACACAAATCAGTGAATGTATCCTGAGTATACGTGGTTATTTTTTCACCGTCCGGGAAATCTTTAATCAATTCCAACTTGTAAGGTTCGTCCTTAAAAATTTCCAAGGCTTCTTCCTTTGAAACTTCCTTCTGGATAAAATCAAAATTGCCGGCAAGGATTTTTCTCATCTCTTTTTCCACAGCAGGGAAATCGGTTTCGGTCAACTTGCGGTTCGCTGGAAAATCAAAATCATAATAAAAACCATTGTCAATTGCAGGTCCAATTGCAATTTTTGTTCCAGGAATTATTTTAAGGATAGCTTCAGCCATCACATGTGCCAAACTGTGGCGAACAGTCTGCAATTTTTCATCAACTGCCATTCTAATCACCCTTTATCAATAAAATCTTAAATAGAATAGCACTTTTTTACAAAATTGACAATGTATATAGGAACAAATTAGTAGGGGCATTTTCGAGTTTCTCAAAGATGAGTCACTGGATGATTTGTTTTGGGTTATTCACTGCACTAAAAATTTAATCTCAACTTTCAATCTTATTCTCTGTTATCCTAGATATGGTCCAGAATGAACTGCTTGAACTCATCCTCTGGGATTGGTCGGGAATAATAGTATCCCTGGGCTAAGCTGCAACCACATTTTTGAAGGATTTTTACATGGCGCAAGGTTTCCACTCCTTCACAAAGGGTTTCTTTTCCCAATTCGTTGACCATTTTTATCATGTAGGCAAGAATTACACGGGCGTCCCTGGAATATTCTGCCTGTTTTAGAAAACGTTGGTCAAATTTCACGATATCCACAGGCATTTCACTAAGCATATTCAAAGATGACTGTCCACTACCAAAATCGTCCATGCTGACTTTATAACCAGAGTCGTGGAGACAATGAATCAATTCACAAACAAAATCATCCCCAGCACCGGCAAATCTTTCTTCAATCTCCAGTTCAATATATTTTTTATCCACTTGATACTGTTCCTGAAGAATATCCAACTGTTTTACGAATTCATGGCAGTTGTTGTTCAGGCGGGACATATTCATAGAGATTTTTACCTGAGGGATATTTTCTTCACCCAATCGTTTGAGGAACTTGAACACAGTGCGGTACACATATTCATCCATAACTCCAACCATTCCGTTGCGCTCCAGAACAGGGATAAAAACACTTGGAGGAATCAGTGCATTGTTTTTTGTTTTCCATCTTATCAACGCTTCAGCACCTTCGATTTTTCCAGTGGCAAGATTGATTTTAGGTTGATACATGACCATAAGTTCACGATTTCTTATAGCGCTTTCAATACCGTTTTCGATTCTTTCTTCGTTTTCATGTTGAGTTTGCATCGAACCATCATAGAGAGCAAAGTTATCGACCATGCTTTCCTGATTTTTTCGTCTGGCATATCCCGCTTTACTGATGGCATCCTTCAAATTAATAGCATGATTTTCATCTGAACGACACACAATGCTACCGCTTTTCAAAACAATGTGGACATTTCTTTCCCGACCAACTTTTTCTTGAATATTGTTCTGAAGCAATTCCGTGTGGGTGATAGCCTCATTTTCATCCACAATAGATTGGAGAATATAAAAATTATCTGCATATCCACGAGCAAGAAGCACAGGTTTTCCTTGTTTTCCATCAGATTCGAACTGCTCTTTGAGGTTATGGGCAATGGATTTTAGAATTTCATCTCCATCTTTGCTTCCATAAAGTCTATTGACATTGGCAAAGTCTCGGACATTCATCTCAGTCAAAAGATATCGAGAATTTTTTTTATGCCTATATCGGTGGTTAAGGACAGATTCCATCCCTTCCATAGACATGAGACCTGTCACATCATCAACAGACCTCTTCCTTTTTTGATTGAATTTATATACGGCGGAATAAACAAGAGAAAAAGCGATTGCAAAAATTAAACAAAAAAGCGCAGCAATAGAGACAATAAACCACTTATTATCCCAAGGCAACTCATTTGCAAAAGATGGCAAAGACAAAGCAGTACTTACTCTGTCAAACATAGCCAAAGACTTCATCCTTAAAATGTTCTCCAAACTTTTTATATGGACTAGATTATATCAAAAAGTAAAAAAAAAATCAAAGTTGTTTGAAAAAAAAACTGCTTTTAGTTCAAAAACAGTCTCTGATAAGATTTCTCCACTTTGGTCAAAATGACTTAGACTATAAAAACAGTCATTTTTATTGGAAAAATCAGCATCGACAAAAACCAGTCATTTCGACTGGAGGAAGCGGAGCGAACGGAATGGAGAAATCTCAAAAAAAACGATTATTAATGAGACTTCTCCACAAATTCATCAATTCTTTGAAAAATTAGAGGCCGGGTCACACCAAAGTCTAACCAATTCAACCCTTGATTTATGTCTTGACTTCAGGTACAAAGATTTTGTGTCCCCCTCATAGACATAACCAGATGAGTTGTATGTTTCAAAATCAGGTGCAGAACGGAACATGACCTGCTGGATTTCGATTTTTGAATGGAAAGATGGAACACCCTTCAAGTAAATATAATGGACACGCTCCAGAGGGAACTCCATATTCACACTTACGACACCCTCCGAACCAATGGAATATGTCACATTGTTTGCACATGTCCATGCCCAGACAGCTTCATTTCCATAATACCCCAAAATCTGGCAATGTGGATAATATTTATTTTCCTTAACCAAAACTGGATAAAGCTGAGCCAATGTCTGGAGATTTAAAGTCGAAACATCCACGAGAGACTGATTCAAAAGCACACGACCTGCATCTGCATAATCATTGCGCTGGATTCTTGTTCCCAAAGTCAACAATGTCTGTCCCAACAAAATCTGCTGCTCCCTGCTGATTTCAACATCATTTTCAGAAATAACCAGTCGGTCATCAACCAATGCACAATGGGACAAAAGTCTTTCCATACAAGGATCCATCACAGGTCCCAAAAGAGCCGCCTTGTTTGAGTCAAGCAGGGACAATTCCGTGTAGACAGACAAAAGTCCAGTAATCTGAGCGACGGTTGGATTAAATCCATCTGGATTTTCTGCATAAAGCTGGGCTGGGAATGACAAAAGATTTTCTGCTCCACTCTTTTTCTTTTCCCTCATAATGTAGTCGTTAATGGAAGATACTGTAAACACATCAAGATTTTTGCTAGAAACAGCTGTATTTACCATGGACGAAAGTCTTTCAACTTCCAAATTCAAAGTCCTATCCAATGCCGCCAGACGACCAAAGTATGGAACCGAGAAATATGTCCTGCGGGAACCTTCTTTGAAAGACCTGGAAATTTTGTTGATTCCATCATTGATGTCGCCACGACTAGCCATTTCAGCCACATAAGCGACCACTTCTTCTTCGCTATAATCGCTTTCATCTGAAGAAGGATTATTGAATCGGGCAATCAAAGCATCCCTAAAAGCTTTTACATTTGTATTGCAAAGTGCAGCGTCTGTTGATGGAAGACCAGACAAAGCCACGAACTCAAATTTTGTAGTAGGACTGTAGGCATTGAATGTGGCAATATTCTTTCCAGTCACAAACCCCAAAGTATTTTCATTGATATATGGGGCGTTCAAGGCATACAATTTATTACCTGAGTTCAAAATCACACGACTGTTGGAAAATTCTTCAACCCTGTGGGTAGAAACGAACTTATATGGAAGAGAAATAGCATCACCGCTTATTGGATTTGCAACAATGGTCAAAGAATCTGTGTCTTTTTCTTCAACAACAACAGTCGAACGCTGGAAAACCAAGGAACTTCCATCAGTAAAGTTCAAACGGAACACACCTTTGTCATCTGAATAGTCCTCGTCAAAGGATTCCAGAACCAAAGGTCGTAGAACATCTGGGTTGTCCGAATCAAAAATCTGAACAGGAGAATCATCGTTGGCAGAAATCACCAAACCTGGAAAACTCACCTGAAACTGATTCTTAAGTTTTACCTGTTCCTCCGACCCCTGTGTTTGGGCCAAAGAAATCATCAAACTGCCGGAGGTCTTGTTTAAAACAGACTCAGCCTTAAATTGCAACACAAAAATGCCGACAATAACAACGGCGTAAAGGGCTAAAAGTCCTAGGAATTTTCTAACTGGATATTTGCGCATTATTCTATTTTACTTATTAAGGATAGAAAATGCAAGTAATCAGTGAGAAACATTCTTCGGGGGATTGGGACTGTAACTTTTTGAACGC
Source organism: Treponema sp. (assembly GCA_045640345.1). Classification (GTDB taxonomy): domain Bacteria; phylum Spirochaetota; class Spirochaetia; order Treponematales; family Treponemataceae; genus Treponema_D. The sequence continues at coordinate 3,141 of JAZUEV010000449.1, read as the reverse complement.
CAAATTCTTTTCTATTATATAAACAGTTTTTCATGAGGTGTGGAATGAAATCTATCGTCAAAAAAATTTTAGTCTGTTCAATGGGATTCGGTATGGCAATTTTAGGAAACAACGCATTTGCCAAGGGACCTACTCCAGATAAATCAACAGCATTGCTTCCTGATAGCATCAGTGGATTTTCAAAGACATCTTTTATGAAAGATCTTCAGAAAACCCTTAACGAAAAAGGTATGGACGCGGCTATCAAACTTTTTGATAAAATCCCAGCCGAAAGCAGAAACGACAGCGACCTTCAGATCGTCAAGGCATCCCTTTATTTGAGCGACGGAAAAACGTTGGATGCACAGAAAATTGTCAACGAACTTTTGGCAAACGACGGAAATAATGTGGATGTACTCAACCTTGCCGCTAATCTTGCAAAAATCCAGAACAAATCAGCAGACTGGAACAAATATATCAAGGCAGCTTTGGCAATCGACCCAAACAACGCAGAAGCAAATTCAGCATTGGGCGACCAACAGATGGCTGCAAAAAAATATAAACTTGCAAGAAGCTATTATCAGAAGGCTTTGACCAATGAACCAGGAAATTTGGACGCTCTTTTTGGTGTAGGAAAATCTTCATATTATCTTGAGGATGATGAAAAAGCTGAATCCACATTCAAAAAGATGTTGGAAATCGATATGGATTGTGCAGAAGCCTACGCATATCTTGGAAAATTGGCAGGCGCTCGTGGTGAAAATTCTAGTGCCAGCAAATATGCTTTGGAAGCTATAAAAAGAGATTCAAACAACTACGACTACATCATGGACTACGGAATGTATGAAAACAATATGGAACATTACGCCAACGCAGAAAAAGCTTGGACCCGTGCCATTGAAATTGAACCGGACTATTTTTTGGGATACGCCTATCGTGCAGGAGCCTATGATGTCCAGGGAAAATTCCAGCAGGCATTGGATGATTACAACATGGTCGTAAAAACAAATCCAGACTATTATTATGCTTATGAAAGCATTGGTGTTATCGCTCTCCATGAAGAAAATTGGAAACAGGCTCGTGAAGCTTTTATGAAGTGCGCACAGTACAACAAGGACAATATTTCTTATCCACTTATGGTGACATACTGTTATTATATGGAAAAAAATTCTTTTGAAGCAAAAAAATATAGCGACAGTGTTTTGAGAAAGTTGGACCGTTCTTCAATTGAATATGCCATGCTCAGAGTCTATCACGATTTGGCGGGAGAAATGCCTTTGCCACAAAAGATTTCCACAATCCAAAACAGCAACAAAAAAGGAAAAATGTATTTCTATCTTGGCCTTCTTTATGATATGATTGGTGGAAAAGAAGCTTCCAACAAATATTTTATGGAAGTCGTAAAGCTCAACGGTCCACAGTTCTTTGAATACAGGATTGCTGAGTGGAAAATGGGAGAAGTAGCAAATGACATCCGCTGATGTTCAGAACAATACAATCGATTCCGCAAAAGCTGATTCAGACAAAATCAGTTCAAATCCACAGACCCAAAAATATTTGGAACTGAATGGACGCAGGATTACTTTGGTTGGAACAGCACATGTTTCAGCTGAAAGCATTAAGGAAGTAAACCAGACTATTGAAGAAGAAAAACCAGATGTGGTTGCCATTGAGCTGGATAAAAAAAGATTGGCTTCTTTGGAAGATCCTGAGTCATGGCGAAAGATGGATATTGTTCAGGTCCTTAAAAAGAAACAGGGATTTTTGATGCTGGCAAATATCGTTCTTGCAGGTTACCAAAAACGCATGGGAAAATCTGCCGGAGTCAAACCAGGGGACGAAATGGTAGCCGCCATCAACAAGGCAAAAGAACTGAACATTCCACAGGTTATGGTTGATAGAGAAATAGCCACAACTTTAAGAAGAGCCTGGGCCATAAATTCTTTGTGGGGAAAATGTAAACTTTTGTCGGCATTGATCGCCAGTGCTTTTTCAAAAGAAGAAACCGACCCATCTGAGATTGAAAAACTAAAGCAGTCCTCAGAAATGGACAGCATGATGAATGAACTTTCAGACTTTATGCCAAAGGTCAAACAGGTTTTGATTGATGAGCGTGACAGATATTTGGCAAGCCACATTTGGCAGTGTGAAGGAAACAATGTTCTTGCAGTACTTGGAGCAGGACATTTGCCAGGAGTTGAATCCCACCTCAAAAAATTGGCAAGCAGTGAAGAAAGTCCAGACTGTTCAGACATTGATGTGGTTCCCAAAAAAACAATCGGTGGAAAAATCGCTGGATGGATTATCCCAGTTTTGATTGTTGCACTGATTGTCCTGGGATTTGTCTACGGTGGAACTACAAAAGGTTTTGACATGATAAAAACCTGGTTCTTCACAAATTCAATTCTCGCGGCAGTTGGAACACTTTTGGCAGGCGGACATCCTTTGACCATTTTGTCTGCATTTATCACAGCACCATTTACATCACTCTGTCCATTGGTGGGCGTTGGATTGGTGACTGGACTTGTGCAGGCGTTTGTGGGAAAACCAAAAGTCGAGGACATGGAAAATCTGCAAAATGATTCCAACACTTTAAAAGGATTTTATAAAAATCGCATCCTCAAAATCTTGTTGATTTTTGTTTTGTCCTCCATCGGAAGTGCCATCGGAACTTTTGCAGCCGGAACATCTTTGGTCGTAAGCATAAAAGAATTTTTTGGAAAGATATTTGGAAAATAAATGAGCGAAAAACAGAGACCAAAATTCATTCAGAAACTTTTCTCTGCCGCAAACAATTTCACATCCCTGGTTATGGCTTTTTTTGTCACACTGTTGATTTTGGGAGCCATGGCTGGGGTGGTTTATTTTTCCATGATTCTTTCAACAAAGAGTTTAAAAAATTTGGCAATTGTTTTTTCATCAACAGTCTGTTCAATTTTGTCCATTCCCCTAACTTTGATTTGGACCCCTCGAATCAGGGAACTCATCCGAAAAAGCGACGACAAAAATAAAATCATAATCGGTGAACAAAAAACTGAAATAGAAAATCTCCAGCAGCAAATCAAGAACCAAAAAAATCAGTCGGAAGATTTGCAGAACAAAATCCATCTGCTGGAAAATTTGGTTTTTGTTTCCAACAGCTCCGTTGATATTTTAAAAGTC
>JAZUEV010000448.1:0-2601 GCA_045640345.1 Treponema sp. | reverse complement strand
ATAAAGCTGACGACTCTGGAAGATGTTGTTTACATGGGTATGAAAAACGATGTGTCATTTTTGGTCGCTGATACGATGAACTTTTATGAGCAGCAGTCGTCATTTAATCCAAACATGCCAATGAGATTTTTAATTTACGCTGGCATGGTTTATAGCAAATATATAGAAGAAACTAGAACTTACCACAGGTTTAGCGAAAAACAACAGACTGCTCCTACTCCAAAATGTGTTTGTTTTTACAACGGAACACTTGAAAAAGATGATAGAATTGTCTTAAAATTAAGTGATTCATTCAGGTCTGAACTTCCATCGGACATTGAAGTCACTGTAACCATGTTGAATGTAAACTATGGTCACAATCGAGAGTTGATGGAAAGGTGCAGTCCTTTGAAAGATTATTCGTTTTTTGTTGAAGAGATAAGAATCAACCAACAGAATACAAAAAACTTGGGAGACGCCATTGATAAGGCTCTTGATTCTTTGCCGAATGATTCATTGATAAAACCTTATCTTAGAGCCAACAAAGCGGAGGTGAAGCGCATGTGTATAACCGAATATGATGAAAAACGAACAATGGAAGAAGCGATTGAAGACGCAAGATATGATGGCATGGAAATGGGCTTGGCGGAAGGTTTGGAAAAAGGAATGGCGGAAGGTTTGGAAAAAGGAATGGCAGAAGGATTGGAAAAAGGAATGTCACAAGGTTTGTCACAAGGAATAAAAAAAGGATTCTTGGACGCTTTGATTATTCTTGTGAAAGACGGTCTGATTTCCATCGTTGACGCATCAAAAAAAGCCAATATGTCGGTATCGGAGTTTGAAGAAAAATTGAGAACGTGAAAATCCGTAACAGTTTTTGACTTTTTTCTTTAGCAATGGGAATATCTGGAATTGTTTTTTGGATATTCCCAAATGATTTTTATGGAGGTGTTTTATGAAAAGAAGATTAATGATTTTAATTTTGTCGTTCGTGTTTGTTCAGACTTTTTTTGCTCAGCCGACTCTGAAAAAAATTGGAGTATACAAGTGTGGTCGTCAACCAAAGCAAGTCCTGTTCTCTCCAGACGGAAAATATGTGGTCTTGCCGTTGCTGGATGATGATGGATTTGACATTTTTTCTGTGGATGAAAAAAAAGTGACCAAAAGAATCAATCCACCAAATTCAAAAAAAGTTGGTTTTGCCGAGGGACTTTTTATCCCTGAGAAAAAAGCTTTTTTTGTTTCCCAGATGACCACAGCAAAAATCTATGAATACACCTATCCAGGTTTTGAATACAAGAGAGAAATCTCCACCGGTGGAAATTGGTCAAAATTTATTGCCTATTCCCCAGAAAAAAATCTGTTGGCCGTGTCCAATTGGATTTCAAATGACATCTCTCTTATCGATTATGATTCGGGAAAAATTTTGAAAAAGATTCCTACAGGCAAGGCTCCCAGGGGTCTTTATTTTATGAACGAAGGTAAGTCCATTATATCTTTGTCTTTCGAAGGTGGACTGATTGAAAAGTTCGATACAACAAGTGGAAAGCGGGAAAAAAGAATCTACATAGAAAATGCTGCCATGAGACATATTGTCGTCAATTCTACTGAGGACTCTGCTTTTATCAGTGACATGTATCACAGAAATATTCTGAAGCTGGATTTGGAATCTTTTACAATAAAAAGCAAGGTCAAGGTTTATATCAATCCAAACACAATCGATTTGTACAAGGATAGATATTTGTTTGTCTCTTGCCGTGGTCCAAACAATCCTCAGGACTATACAAAGCGTTCACCTGTCAACGGTCAGATTATGATTGTGGATACAAAGGATATGTCCATTGTCAAAACCATTGAAGGCGGAAACCAACCCACCGGATTGGATGTTTCTCCGGATGAAAAAATCTTGTGTTTTTCAGATTTCCAGGACGAGGCGATTGAGTTGTATACGATTGAATAGGGGATCCTTAAAATTGCAGTTTTTATAGATGCCCTGTTGTATCTATAATTAAAGGGATGCTGAGTCAAGCTCAGCATGACACAACAAGATTTTTTCAGTGACCCCAACCAAATCAGGGACGGATTTTGCTTGACTAAATGTTTGAATCGTCGGAGCTTTTTTCAACCAGAATCTCAAAATGGGGGATTTCTTTTTTTTCTGTGTAATGGTGGTCGTAGGCGTGGGAACCTGGGAGGCCGGATTCGATTCGTTCGTTTTCGGTTTTCAGCTGATGGATTATCATCTTTTTGAAAACGTCCATCAATGGTTCGGGGTCAACATTTGGGTTCACGATATTTGCCGACTGCAATTCTTTTATGAGATAGTAGCAGGACTCGATGGTTGAGACGCAATATTCCGCCGGTTCTCTTTTGAATGTGAAAATGGACTTGTAGTTTCCGCTGAAAGAAAATTTTGGAATGGTGTGCAGATTTTCGCTGGTCTTTATCATCTTTTTGGAACAGAACCAAGTGGAATCGATTATTATGACCAAAAGTTTTTTACTGCCAAGAGTTTCTCGGAATCCTTTTTTGTCCGCAGTCCAAGCATCGTCCCCTGGATAAAGCATCACTGGATAATATTGTGGGTCGTTTAAAAGTTGATTCAGTCTTTTGTGTTCAGTA
>JAZUEV010000447.1:0-7148 GCA_045640345.1 Treponema sp. | reverse complement strand
CTATGACCAACCACGCCCCCTACAAGTGTCATGACAATAATCAATCGGACATACGCTATGACCGACCCATCCCAAAAAGTGTCGTCGCTGTAATCAATCGGACATTGCGCTATGACCAACCACGCCCCCTACAAGTGTCGTGGCAATAATCAATCGGACATACGCTATGACCAACCACGCCCCCACCAAGTGTCATGGCAATAAACAATCGGACATTCTGCTATCACCGACCACGCCCCAAACAAATCAATAGTTTTGGATGCCTGTGACATTTTATCTTCAATTTTCTTCAAAAATCGTGTAAATCTTGTAAAAAATTTGTTTTTTTCTCATTATTGGAGTATATTCTATATTATGAGTAAAGAAATCAAAGACGTTATGGAAGACGTAAAAAATTTAGTTGAAGATATTTTAGAAAAAACAAGCGACGGAAAAACCCCTTTGCACTCTGAAAACGAGATGCCTGATAAATTGCACATTGTTCCCATCGGTGGAAGACCTATTTTTCCAGGGATTTTTACGCCTATGATGATAAACAACAAGGAAGACATCCAGGCTATTGAAAAAGCCACCGAAGAAAGCAGTTATATTGGAATTGTCATGCTGGAAAAGGATGTGGACAACCCAGGCTTTGATGATCTTTACAAAATCGGTACAGTTGCGAAAATCATCAAGAAAATAAATCTTCCGGACGGTGGATTGAATGTTTTTGTTTCCACCCAGGAAAGATTCAAGATGGTAAAGCTCCTCAATAAATCAGGACCAATGCAGGCGGCTGTTGAATATTTAAAGGGCCAGGAAAAAGACAGTTTTGAAATTAAAGCCTTGACCAGGGCATTGGTTAGTGAAATGAAGGAAATAAGCGAGTCCAACCCTCTTTTCAGCGATGAACTTAGAGCCAATATGCTTAATGTTGCAAATCCTGGCAGGGTCGCAGATTTTGTAGCCTCCATTTTGAACATCGACAAGGAAGAGCAGCAAAAAATTCTTGAGACCCTTGATGTGGGTGAGCGAATCAAGATGGTGTTGGTCCACATAAAAAGGGAGCAGGAGATTCTCAAGGTCCAAAGAAAAGTCCAGCATGAACTGAACGACCGTGTTGAAAAAAGCCAGAAATCCTATTTCCTTAGGGAAGAGATGAAGGCCATTCAGGAAGAACTTGGGATGGATAATGAATCCAGGACAAAGGATGTTGACTATTTTGAAAAAAAGATTGCGGCATTCAATTTCCAAGGCGAAATCAAAGAGACTGTCGATTCGGAACTTGAAAAATTTGCGCTCCTTGATCCCCATGACCCAGAATATGCCAGCACCAGAGCATATCTTGACCTTGTTGCCAGTCTGCCATGGATTGACATTCCCGTGGAGGACTTCAATTTGGATGAAGCGTCAAAGATTCTTGAGGCTGACCACTATGGAATGGAGGATGTGAAAAAAAGAATCATCGAGCATTTGGCTGTCCGTAAACTTAAGCACGACGGTAAGGGATCTGTTTTGATTTTGGTGGGACCTCCTGGTGTGGGAAAGACAAGCATTGGAAAGTCCGTTGCAAAAGCCATGCACAAAAAGTTCTATAGATTTTCCGTTGGCGGTGAACATGATGAATCCAAAATCAAGGGATTCAGGAGAACATATATTGGAGCCATGCCTGGACAGATTCTTTCGGGACTCAAGATAACTAAATCCTCTTCTCCAGTTTTTATGATCGATGAAGTGGACAAGATGAACGCATCCCACCAAGGTGATCCATCTGCCGCTCTTCTGGAAGTCCTTGATCCTGAACAGAACTCCAATTTCCGTGACACATATCTGGATTTGCCTTTCGACCTTAGCAATGTGTTTTTCATCCTCACTGCCAACACTTTGGACACAATTCCAAAGCCACTTTTGGATAGGGCAGAAATCATTGAGCTTTCAGGATACGTGGACAGTGAAAAAATCCAGATAGCAAAAAAATATCTTCTGCCCAAGACTCTGGAAAAAAATGGTCTCAAAAAAAGTCAGGTGAAATTTACCAAGGATGCTTTTGAACTGATTGCCACCGAATATGCCAGGGAAGCGGGGGTGAGAAACTACGAGAAATGTGTTGACAAAATCATCCGCAAAATGGTGAGGGGACTTGTGGAGGAATACGAAAAAGAAAATCCATCTCCAAAATATCCTACTCTGGAAGACATCAAGAAAAAAGACAAATCGGACAAAAAGACTGAAAAGACTGTTGAAAATGATTCCACTGATAATCCGTCGGACAAGTCCAAGAAAAATGTGGAGACTGTCTTGCAGGAAGAGGACTTTGTGAAACTGCTTTTGACTGAAGCAGAAAAAATATCTCAGGATGAAGCAAAAAAGATTGCCGCGGCCATAAGCAAAAAAACATTTACGGTTGATGTGGATGAGGTCAGAACATATTTGGGAAAGGCAGTGTTCGACGAAAGCCAAATAAAAACTGCGTCGATTCCAGGGACTGCTATCGGTTTGGCCTGGACAAGCATGGGAGGGGACACATTGCTCCTTGAGTCCATTGCTTTTGAATCATCCAAGGGTGGACTTCAGTTGACAGGCCAGATGGGAGATGTTATGAAAGAAAGCGCCCAGATTGCCATGAACTGGATAAAACAGTACGCCATCAAAAACAAAATCAAGGACGGGGAATGGTTTGAAAAAAACACAATCCATCTTCATATCCCCGAGGGAGCCACACCAAAAGATGGACCGTCCGCCGGAATCACTATGGTCACCACGTTCAATTCGCTCCTGACTGGAAAAAAGATAAAGCCAAATCTTGCCATGACAGGGGAATTGAGTCTGACTGGAAGGGTTCTGCCAATCGGTGGTCTTAGGGAAAAAACCGTAGCCGCCAAAAGAAACAAAATCAAGACCATCATCATTCCAAAAACAAATCTTCGGGACTTGGATGATATTCCCGACCAGGTTAAAAGCGGTATAAAATTTATTCCAGTAAGTCATGTGGAGGAGGTGCTAGAATGGGCCTTTTAAAAATGGCAGTTCAACTGAAAAACGACAAGAAACCTGTCTTCCAGAGAGTTGAACTAAAAAAAGCCTATAAATTGATAAAATCTCCTGCAGTTGTGGCAACCAAGGGGAATTTCTATAACCTGACTCCCTATAGTTGGATTATGCCTTTGGACTATGAACCTGTGACTCGTGTGGTTTTTAGTTCCGACCCCGACAACCAGTCTGTGGCAAACATCCGTCGGACAAAACAGTTTGCAGTGTGCTTTCCGTCAAACCCCAAGGCACCATTCTTGCAGCTTTGTGGGACTGTTTCAAATCCAAAGGTGGACAAATTTGAATTGTTCAAGATACCTGGAGACAGACTTTCCGTGGTGGATGCAAAAATTCCAAAGGACAGGGTCAACGGTTGGATTGAGTTTAGGCTTATTCGCATGGTGGAAGAAGGTTCCATGGTTTTGATAATGGGAGAAGCTGTTGCCGCCTATGAACTGGTGGAATGAAATCCTTGTGGACTGCAATTCTTGGACAAAATGGAGCATATATAATGGAAGAAATTAAGGCAGTTGTTTTTGATATGGACGGAGTTCTTTTTGACAGTGAAAGAATCACCAGAATCATGTGGAAGAAGGCTGGGGATGAATATGGCATTGATGATGTGGAGACAGCCGTAAAAGATTGTACAGGTTCTTCCCGTCCAGACCAGTGGGCTTATCTCAAACAAAAATATGGACAGGATTTTCCCGCCAAGGAGTTCCGCGAGAGATGTTCCCAACTTTTCCATGAATATGTAGACAGGGATGGACTTCCGCTTATGCCTTACGCAAAAGAGATTCTGGAATATCTTTCTCAAAAAAATTATCCTTTGGCTTTGGCTTCGTCCACAAGAAAGGAGACTGTCCATCACGAACTAAAGGACGCAGGACTTTTTGATTTTTTCAATACCATTGTCTGCGGCGATGAGGTTGAACATTCCAAGCCCCATCCTGAAATCTACCAGAAGGCCTGCAGAAATCTTGGAATCGAAAATCAATATTGTGTCGCCATTGAAGACAGTCCCAACGGAATCAGGTCTGCTTTTGGTGCAGGCATGAAACCCATAATGGTCCCAGACCAGATTCAACCAAGCGACGAAATCAGGAAGATGCTTTTTTCATTGTGTCCAAACCTTGAGTCGCTGAAAAATATTTTGTAAACCTCTAAAAATTGCAATCTTTAGAGAAGCCCTTTTGTAGGAAGCGAAAAAAAATAATTTTTCAAGTGCAGTAAGAGGGGTAGATTAGTTTTACTTTTTGTTGCATCCTATTGATAGAAAATCCGTTTCCTGTGGTGGAATGTTGCCACATGGATTTAATTTTATGGGAGACAAAATGAAATTATATTCTGAAGATAACAGACTTGTGATCCAGCGTGGAACTGAAAAAGTTTTTATCGAAAGCTGGGGTGAAAATTCTTTGCGGGTCCGAATGACAAAGGATGCCCAGATGGACAAAAACGATTGGGCACTTTGTGAGAGTTGTGAAAAACCGGAGCCAAAAATTGAAATCAAGGAAATCGATATTACCGAGCCTTGGTATTATGGTGAGGAAAGGGAAAGCCACAAAGCAAGCGCAATGGAAGCATCCATTACCAACGGAAATATTACTGCAAGGGTCAGCTTTGAAGGATGGATTTCATTTTACAACCAGAAGGGAAATCTTCTTACCGCCGAATATTGGAGAACAAGGGACAGGATTGACAGATACGCTGTTCCTCTCCGTGTTGAAGGTAGAGAGATAAAACCAATTACAGGTTCCACCGACTATTATCTTAACGCACGGTTCGAGGCTTTTGAAAACGAGCACATCTATGGAATGGGTGTCTATCAGGATGGATGTTTTGACAGAAAGGGATCTTCCATGGAGCTTGCCCACAGGAACAGCCAAAGTTCTGTACCTTTTTTTGTTTCAAGCCGTGGGTATGGATTTTTATGGAACAATCCAGCTGTAGGATACGCCAATTTTGCTACCAACAAAACTGAATGGCACGCAAACAGTACAAAAAAAATGGACTACTGGATTACAGCCGCCGATACTCCTGCAAAAATTCACCAGCAGTATACATCGGTTGCAGGTCGAACACCAATGATGCCTGAATATGGCATGGGATTCTGGCAGTGCAAGCTCCGTTACAGGACACAGGACGAGGTTCTGGAAGTGGCAAGGGAATATAAAAAGCGTGGCATCCCTGTTGATGTCATTGTCATTGATTTTTTCCATTGGTCAAGGCAGGGTGAGTTCAAGTTCGACCCAAGATGTTTCCCGAATCCTGAGGCGATGATCAAGGAACTTGATGAAATGGGAATCAAGGTCTGTGTATCAGTTTGGCCAACAATCGACCAGAAGTCAGAAAACTTTGGAGCCATGGCCGACAGTGGATATCTGGTCAACGCAGACAGGGGTTCTGGAATCCACATGGACTGGCTTGGAAACACGGTTTTCTACGACACAACCAATCCCGGGGCAAGAAAATTTGTTTGGGACTGCTGCAAGAAGAACTATTACGACAAGGGTGCAAAAATCTTCTGGCTTGATGAAGCTGAACCAGAGTATGGTCCTTATGATTGGGATTTGTTTAGGTATCACGCAGGTCCTGTTCAGCAGTGTGCAAATATTTATCCTGAATGTTACGCCCAGGGATTCCATGATGGACTTAAGGAGTGTGGTGAAAAGGAAACCATGAGCCTTGTCCGTTCTGCTTGGGTCGGAAGTCAAAAGTATGGTGTACTTACTTGGAGTGGAGACATCCATTCGGACTTCAGGGCGTTCAAGGAGAATCTCCAGGCTGGATTGAACATGAGCATGGCGGGAATCCCTTGGTGGACAACCGATATCGGAGGATTTGTTGGAGGGGATCCAAAGAGCGAAGACTTCCGTGAACTTTTGGTTCGCTGGTTCGCTTGGGGAACTTTTTGTCCTGTAATGAGGATGCACGGTGAAAGGCCTCCATATATTCCTCTTGAACCAGGGACTGAAGTTATCAATGGGGTTCCTCAGTGGGGTAGCGCTCAGCCAAATGAAATCTGGTGTTTCGGTGACAAGAACTATGAAATCATGAAGAACTTTATCCTCATGCGTGAAAGACTCAGACCATACATCAGGGAGTGCATGGAAGAAGCAAGCAAGACTGGTGCCCCTGTGGCTCGACCTATGTACTACGACTTTCCTATGGAAGAAAAGTGTGCAGTTATGACAGACCAATACATGTTTGGCCCCGATTTGTTGGTTGCTCCTGTCATGGAGAAGGGCATGAACCAAAGGACTGTCTATCTACCGACCTATCATCAGTGGAAAGACGCAAAGACTGGAAAAATGTACGACGGTGGAAAAACTGTCATAGTTGATACACCTTTGGATGTGATTCCGGTTTTCATAAAAGACGGAAAGGACATACCTGTTTATAAATAATTAAGGCATTTCTGAAGGGGCGATTTCGAGTTCCATAAAATGAATCACTGAATGACCATGTTATTCGCTGTGCTAAAAATTTTAACTCGATATTCCTACAAAAAACAGACGGATTTGTTCGCATCTAACGATGCTTACGGATTGGACGTGACAAATGGAATGATTTGTATAATTTTGTGTACATATAAAAGTCGTTCGGGGCGTTAACCCTGGACAAATCCGTTTGTAAATCGCCCCCTAAGAGTGTCATGGCAATAATCAATCGGTCGTTCTGCTATTGTCAACCAATCCCCCAAATAAGCGTCATGGCTATAATCAATCGGTTACTCTGCTATCATCAACCAATCCTCCAAACAAGTGTCATGGCAATAATCAATCGGTCGTTCCTCTATCGCCAACCACGCCCCCAAACCAGCGTCATGGCTATAATCAATCGGTTATTCTGCTGTCGCCAACCACGCCACCAAACAAGCATCATGGCAATAATCAATCGGTTATTCTGCTATCGCCAACCACGCCCTAACAAGTGTCATGGCAATAATCAATAGGTCGTTCCGCTATTATCAACCAATCCCCCAAACAAGTGTCATGGCAATAATCAATCGGTCGTTCCTTTATCGCCAACCACGCCCCCAACAAGTGTCATGGCAATAATCAATCGGTCGTTCCGCTATCGCCAACCAATCCCCCAAACAAGTGACATAACTATAATCAAATCGGACGTATGGT
>JAZUEV010000446.1:0-3045 GCA_045640345.1 Treponema sp. | reverse complement strand
CTTTGCTTTGAGGGAGTGGACAGTTGCTTCTATCTTTTTGTGAACAATTCTTTTGCCGGATATTCAGAAGTTTCCCACCACACATCCGAGTTTGACATTACAGATTTTCTGAATGAAGGTGAAAATAAAATCACTGTTGCCGTTCTGAAATGGTGCTTTGGAACTTACCTTGAGGATCAGGACAAAATCAGGCTGTCGGGAATTTTTAGGGATGTGTATATTTTGTCCCGCCCAGAAAAAAGACTGGAAGATTACAGAATTGAAACTTTGCAAAAAAATGGAAATTGGTTCATAAAAATTTGCCTTGAAGGTTGTGACTGCAAAATAAAAATTGTGTCGCCTGAAAATGAAACTGTTTTCGATGGATTGGCGGAGGATGGAAATCAACTGGAAATTCCAGTGGAAAATCCCTTGCTGTGGTCGGCGGAAATTCCAAATCTGTACAGACTTTATATTGAAACTGAAAATGAAATCATCGGTGAGGAAATTGGATTTAGGACAATCAGCAGTGAAAATGGGATTTTAAAAATCAACAATGTGGCAATAAAATTCCGTGGTGTAAATCGCCATGATTCATATCCGGACACAGGTTACGCTGCCAGTGTTTCGCAAATGGAAATGGATTTGAAACTTATGAAGAAGCACAACATCAACGCAATCAGGACTTCCCATTATCCAAACGCGCCGGTGTTCTACAAACTTTGCGACAGATATGGATTTTATGTGATTGATGAATGTGACATTGAAATGCATGGAAGCGTGGAAGTGAACAACCATTACAAATGGGACTGGTCCGATTACACGGGGATTGCATTGGCCGCCAGCAGTAAACTTTTTAAGTCTGCAATTTTGGACCGAATCCAGCTTTTGGTCACGAGAGATATAAATCGTCCCTGCGTCATTTTTTGGTCAATGGGAAATGAAAGTGGAAACGGAAAAGATTTTGTGGAAGCTGCCCAATGGATAAAATCCTTTGATAAAAATCGTCTTGTCCATTACGAGAGCGTTCACAATCAGGATGGAACCAGCGATGAAATTTATGATGTGGTTTCCAGAATGTATCCAGATCCAAAAAGTTGGCACGATAATCTTTTGAATAAAAATGAAAAACGACCATTTATCCTTTGTGAATATTGTCATGCCATGGGGAATGGTCCTGGAGATTTGGAAGATTACCACAAGGTTTTCCATTCCGACCCTCGGTTCTGCGGTGGATTTATTTGGGAGTGGTGCGACCATTCTGTAAGCCTTGGAAAAACAGATTCAGGAAAAGAAAAATATGGTTACGGCGGTGACTGGGGCGAAAAACATAATGACGGAAATTTTTGTTGCGACGGATTGGTCTATCCTGACAGGACTATCCATACTGGACTTTTGGAAGCAAAACAGGTTTACCGACCAGTTCGTGTGACAAAAATCAGTGACAGTGAATTCGACATTACAAATCTTCTCTCCTTTGCAAATCTAAAAGACAAGGCAAAATATTTTTATGATATTTCGGAAAATGGAAATGTGATTTTCACTTCGGAAAAATTTGTCCCTGACGTGAAGCCACTTTCAAAATCAAAAATCACTTTGGATAATGTTTCCGATTTAATGAAAAAAAATGATGCTGAATATTTTATCCGTTTTGTTTTTGTTTCGGCAAAGGATGAGATTTGGTGTTCAAATGATTATGAAATTTGTTTTGACCAAATAAAACTTGGCGATGAAAAAAATTCTGAAGTCGAGATTCTGAAAAATGGAAGCTGGCTGCCTGATGTCATTGATACACCTGTTCCCGTTCCTGGAAAAAAAGACAGCAATGGAATCCAGAAAAATGCAAGAGAGGAAATTGAGGACATGGTGGAATGGTACAAAGACTGTTTGCCCAGCGGAAATTTCCTGAATCCAAATTCTTTTTATGATATAAAATCTGGAAATATGATTTTTCATTTTGATTGCCGCAGGGGATGTTTCACTTCCATAAAAAAAGATGATACGGAAATTTTGAAACGGCCTTTGGAATTTAATTTTATGAGGGCGCCCACCGACAACGATTCCCAGAAAAGCGAATGGTTCAGAAATCATCTTCAGGACTACAATGTAAAAATTTACAAAATTGATTTTGATGAAAACCAGGAAAGGACAATCATAAAAGTGAAGCAGTCATTTGGATGGAGCATCAATCAGCCTTTTGCATACGGAACAATCATCTACACAATTGACAAAAATGGATTGCTTGAAATTGCATTTGATTTGAAGACTTCATCGAAGGTCACTTTCCTTCCTCGATTCGGCATAAGACTTTTTGTGGATAAATCTTTTGACTCTGTGGAATATTTTGGATTCGGCCCAACTGAAAGTTACATCGACAAACACCAATCCTGCTATGTCTCAAGGTTCAATGAAAAAATCAGTAAAATGCACGAGGATTATATCAAGCCGCAGGAAAATTCTTCCCACTATGACTGCCGATATTTGAAAGTGATTTCGCCATATGCAACTTTGATTTTCACTGGTGCTGACGGAAAAAATATCAGTTTCAATGCATCGGAATATGCCCAGGAAGAATTGTTTACAAAACGTCACAACTGGGAACTGGAAAAATGTTGCCACAATGTTGTCTGTGTTGACTGGAAAATGGCTGGCGTTGGTTCCAATTCTTGTGGTCCTGAACTTGCTCCAAAATATAGAATCCCTTTGCCGGAAATTAAGGGAAAAATTTTTATGAAAATTGAGGGGTAAAAAATCTACAGCAAAAAATGGGGGACCACTAAAATGTCATGCTGAGCTTGACTCAGCATTTCAAATTATTGGACATCTCTGAAGCGTTTTTTTAGAGATGTCCTTATTAAAAAAAATACAACTCCGTACTAATCTACATCAAGTATGTTGATTTTTTTCTTTTTAAGAAGATATGCATATACTCCACCAGAAACTATAGTGTCAAAAGCATTTCCTAAACCAAAGAGTAGAGCAATTCCTGTCAAAGTTGGAATCCATTTTCCTGTCGTATATAAAATAAATGCTGTTCCATAATAAATAAAATTTGTAACGATTGAT
>JAZUEV010000445.1:0-2095 GCA_045640345.1 Treponema sp. | reverse complement strand
GTCTTTGGTAACGGAGGTGGACGAAACAAGGCTGTCAGCGAAGGCAAAGTTAAGACCCGTTTTGAAGATGTGGCAGGAGAAGACGAAGCCAAGGAAGAACTGGTTGAGGTTGTGGACTTTTTGAAGCAGCCTAAGAAATATACGGAAATCGGTGGAAAAATTCCAAAGGGTGTTCTTTTGGTTGGACCACCTGGAACTGGTAAGACTTTGTTGGCTCGTGCGGTTGCTGGTGAAGCGGGAGTTCCATTCTTTAGAATCTCTGGTTCCGATTTTGTGGAAATGTTTGTCGGTGTTGGTGCCAGCCGTGTCCGTGATTTGTTTAGGACAGCTCGTGAAAAGGCCCCTTGTATTATCTTTATTGATGAGTTGGATGCCATTGGTAAGAGTCGTGTAAACAATCTTAGTGGAAATGATGAGCGTGAACAGACATTGAACCAGCTTTTGGTTGAGATGGATGGATTTGACAATGAAAAGGGACTCATCGTTTTGGCCGCCACAAACCGTCCAGATGTTTTGGATCCTGCTCTTTTGAGGCCTGGTAGATTTGACAGACAGGTTGTGGTTGATAAGCCTGATGTCAAGGGTCGTGAAGCTATCCTCAGGATTCATGCAAAGAATGTCAAGGTTGATTCCGGAGTGGACTTTGGTTCTTTGGCTTTGGCTACAAGTGGTCTTGCTGGTGCTGATCTGGCAAACATTGTCAATGAAGCGGCTCTTTTGGCTGTCCGCAATGGTCGAAAAGTGGTTGTCACTGAAGATTTTGACGAGGCATTTGAAAAGACCCAGATTGGTCTCCAGAAAAAAAGTCGAGTGGTCAAGGAAAAGGAGAGACACATTGTTGCATACCACGAAACCGGACATGCATTGATTGCTGCGTTTACACCTGGAACAGACCCGGTTCATAAAATAACCATTATTCCTCGTGGCATGGGAATTATGGGTTATACCATGCACCGCAGCGATGACGAGTCTTTCCAGAAAAGCAAAAATGAACTCCTTGGTGAAGTCGATGTGCTTTTGGGTGGACGAGCGGCTGAGCAGATTGTTTTTGGTGAGGTAAGCACTGGAGCGTCCAACGATATTTCAAGAGCCACATCCATCATCAAGAGCATGATTACCGACTACGGTATGAGCGACAAATTCAAAAACATGACTTTGGGAAAATCTGGTCGTGGATATGGTGGATCTCAGGAGCCTGAACTGGTTAGGGAATTCTCCGAGGAGACTCAGAAATATATTGACGAAGAAATCGCCCGAATCATGGATGAACACTACAACAAGGTTCTGGAGATTTTGGGTGGTCACAAGGATTTGCTGGACTATATCGCAAAACTTTTGCTGGAAAAAGAAACTGTGGAAGGAAAGGAGTTTGAAGAAATTGTCAAAGCCGAAAGCCACTGTTCAGAAATGGCATCTGTTGCAGGAAAAAAAGCCAGCGACGAACATTATATAAACGCCAGTGCAGCAGGAAGGGACAGCAATATTCAACCACCTGTGTCTGGCGAAGAAAACAATGCTTAACGTTTAGGGGTTCCCTTTACCTTTAATTTCTAACTTAAAAAATCGGTCATTTGTTTTGGTGACCGATTTTTTTTATGGAGTCCCTAAAGTTTATAATGACTGAAGATGTGCAATAGCGCTGGCAAAATCTTGTAGGTCCTGTATTCCTTTTGTGCAGATGGAGTAAACCACAGATCAGCTCACTGATTGGTATTGGTGAACTGCAATATTCCTAAAACCAACTGCCTTGACCATCTTTTTCGCCAAATCTTCTGAAATGATTTTATGTTTTGCCAAAATCAAAAATCCTTCACCCATAGTCTTTGGACTTTCCAGAAAATCGCAACACAAATGTCCCGCTAAATCAACCGATACTTGGATTGCTCTTTCCAGGTTCACTGAAATAATGTCCTGTATATCAAGATCGGACTCAAGTGTCTTCAATTTTTCTGGGGTTTTATCTTGTATGCGGCTGATGCATCGAAGCAAGGATTCTAGCTTTGTTTTTATTAAATCGTCATCCATTCAAGGCTCTTCTAATTTTTGCATTCTGATTTTCTCTAATAATTGGCATAAAGTCTTCGTTAAAATAAAT
>JAZUEV010000444.1:0-3871 GCA_045640345.1 Treponema sp. | reverse complement strand
ACATGGCTACGATCCGACTTACAGACCAAACTTTTCTGTCCTGTATCCCTCGCAGCTGACAAAAACTTCGATGACAGGGTTGATGAAAGTTTTTTCCTCATCCTCCTTTCCTTTGTTCTTTGTCTTTGTGATAAGGCTAAGCCACTTGTCGTTTCTGAATGACTCAACCTCTTCCGCTGTCAAATCTGTTCTGGACTTGTTTTTTGATTCCACAACCTTTGCTACATCCTGTGTACCGCTATGGTTGTAGGTGATCTTGAAACTACAGTCCTTGAGTTCCTCTCCAGTGTTTCTGTCAATAACCACAGGTCTTGCGAAACCAAGAATCCTACCTTCGCTCAAGGAATACTTCAAATATTCATCCACTTCGCCTGTCTTACCGTTCTTTGCCCACTTCACATAATTGTTGACAACCATTGTCTTCCACCATACCGCAGGACCCATACAGATTTTCATTCGATATGTGCCTGGATGCAAGAAGATAGTCTTTGTTGAATAGACGTTTGGATTTTCATCATCAGGGAAGAACTCCATATAAGGAACCTGGTCCGCCTTGTCAAGATTTTCAGGCTCGGAAGAATCCAGGATGGTTTCAACTTTTGTGTGAGGATTAATCCAATTTCCTATTTCGATTTCCTTGCCAACAACTTTCGCTCCTTCTTTTCCAGAATCGTCGTATGTATAGAAATATGCCTTCGGTGCAAATCCAGAACCTGCGTTGATTATTTCAGGGAAGTTCAGGTGCAAAGTCACAGGAGTATAGTTTTTGCTTAGAGGCCACATTTTCTGGAACACACCCTTGTTGAATCCAGACCTGACCAATGCAAAAATTCCAACAGCCGCCAAAATTGATGCCAAAACGATTGCCAAGATCTTATACAAAAGCTTGTTCTTGATTTCAATATTCCTGTACTTGTACTGACTGTTGGGGAACTGCTGTATGGAGTTGGCCACTTCCTGACGGATTTCTTTTTCGTTGAATCCCTTCAGATATCGGTCAATTTTTTTTACAATCTGTCCCACATTGGAATAACGTTTTTCCTTATCGAATTTAAGACACTTCTTGATTATGCTTTTCACCACGCCAGGAAGTCTTTTTGTGAACTTGGATGGATTGATGTATTTTCCTTCCATAATCTTGTCGTGCTGGGCCATCAGGGAATCACCGTTGTACGGTTTGCTGCCTGTGACCATCTCATAAAGCATAACGCCCAGAGGATAAATGTCAGCCCTTGTATCAACTTCGTGGGCATCCTCCATCTGTTCAGGAGCCATATAGCTGAGAGTTCCCATGCTTGTGGCAGCTCCGTTGTTGGAATCCACGGTTATGTCGTCGTTGATTACTTTTGCGCTGGACAGTATGGCGACAGGTCGTTCAGAATCTCCTTCCCCGTCTTCCTTTCCACCAAGTCCGGATATACCAAAATCGGCAATCTTGATGTTCGCACCCTTGGAAATAAGGATGTTGGCAGGCTTTATATCTCTGTGGACGATATTCTGGTGATGGGCAATCTCAAGACCTCTACAAACTTCCCTCAACGCCCAAAGAGCAACCTCTGGTGGAAGTTTTCCATCTTTTTCGATGACCTTTCCCAGATCCATGCCTTCAACATATTCAAGGACTACATAGTCTTTTTTTTCAATTTCCAGTGTCTCATAAAAGCGAACAATTCTCTGGGACGTAAGCTGACTGAGGATGGCCGCTTCTCGGATAAATCGGGCTTTCTTGCTTCCACCAGTCTTCAGGAGGGTCTTAATAACAACAGTCCTTTTCAATTCAGGGTCGTCCCCAAGATAAACCGCTCCCATTCCACCTGCTCCAAGGGCACGAATGTTTCTATATTTTCCAATGGTTTCAGGGACTTTCGATTTTGAAGCAACAGAAGTGGCTCTTGCCTTTAGACCGCTTCCTGTTCCAGTCTTTGTGGAAGTCTTTCCACTGGATGTCGCATCATCCACCACCGTACGACTGCTTGAGCCAACAACGGTCTTGTCGGAGGAATCCACAACAGTCTTGTCGTTTTCCAAATCCATTTTTGCCATATATAACTCCTATGTAAGTGCATCTTTATAGGATATTTCCATAAAAGCAGGGAAAATTTTGGGTACCTCTAAAAAATACCGAGCATCTTTAAAAATTGCAATTTTTAGAGACTCCCCACCTTTTATAGATGTCCAGAATATTTTATATTCCTAACGAGTTTTTACCCTTGAAATTACAAAGCTTAAAACTTCGTGTTTCAAAGTTCCCTATTTTTTAGGATGTCAATTATTTGAAACCCCAATAATGTCTTTTTCCAAATCAAAAGAACCGTCGCCATGAATCCAAGCCACGTTCATCTTGTTGGGATTGTGTATCTGTATGTAATGTCCATCCTGCCTAAGAAGATAATTTCCATCCACCACAGGTCTGTGACCTCCAATCCAGAAACAGGACTCAGCGTCTCCCTTTTTGTTGAGCTCATGGAAAAAATCGATGACACTATTTTCCACGGCACCACCGTTTTCTGTCCAGGTAAGCGCTTCAATTATTTCTCCATGGTTATGAAAATCCACCACTTCCTTTTTCTTGAAAGAAACCTTTGGCTCGGCGTGGCTTAGACCAAAATTATCAAAGATTGCGGCAATGGGAAGCGAATGTTCGAATTCGGAAATCAAGTAACTGGTGGCCTGGGAATACTTTTCTTCAAGGAAATCCCTAACCATCTGCCCCTCCATGACAATCTTTCTGAAACCATGGTCTCCACCTCCGTTTTGGTTCAGGACATTCTCATGGTTGCCTTTCAGGAAATGAAAATTCTCAGGGAAACAGTTTTTCAGCGTCATAACAACCATCATGGTCTGGAAAGTCTCCAGCATCTCCTGGGTCATTTCATCGGAAACAGAATTTCCATCCAACCAATGGGCATGGGACTTTATCCATCGCTCCCGACAATATCCTTCCGTTTCTGTATGGACACCGTCGCCCAAGCAGACAACCAAAAGAGAACCGTCGTTCAATGAACTGAGAACATTTTTTTCGCCAAAACTTGAGTCAATTAAATTGATCAGAAAATCTGGTCTGGAATGAAGGTCAGGAACAACAACCACATCCTTATTGCAACCGACAAAATCCAAGAGGCCGCCACTTTTTTTGTCCTTTCCATGGGGTCTATATTTTTTGTCCTCACAATTCAATGTGTTGATGGTCATCTCTATCAAACCAAACACCATACTTTCGGAGGGAAGCGTCTCCATATTTCTAATGGAAACAAGTCCCTCCCTGATTTCAGCAAGCTTCGATTCAGAATACATGAATCCCTTTTTTCCTTAGGAAATTACCATGCTTGAGTTGCCGATGGTTATTTTGTCACCAGGGTTAAGCTTTACCCATTTGTCCGAAGGAATGCGGGCATCGTTAAGGAATGTTCCGTTGGTGCTTTCCTCATCCTTCAAGAAAAATTCGTTCTGAATCTTCTGGATCACGCAATGATGACGGCTTGCCAATTTGTTGTCGATTACCACCGTGTTGTCGGATTCACGACCGATTGTGATTTTTGCAACAAGACTGATTTTCTGCTTGTTGAAAACCAAATAAGAAACTGGTTTTGAGCTACCAATATTGTTGATCTGCTGACCAACAGGACTTGCGTTTTCAATTGTCTTTTCTGCCATAGTACTTTAATTATAAATCTTTTTTTCAAAATAGGCAAATTTATTTTAAAGTTTTTTAAATACTTTCCGATACGGATTTTTTTTGGAAGAAAGATGCTATTTAATGGAAGAAAATCCATCAAAATTTTAAATTTTTTTCATAAAAATCCAAAAATAAATTTGACATATCCCAGCGGTAGATTTATAATTGAAGAATAATATAACCCCTAGGGAGGCC
>JAZUEV010000443.1:0-1559 GCA_045640345.1 Treponema sp. | reverse complement strand
AAAAATCGATATTGAAAAAAGTATTGATATATTAACTAAAGTTGTTATAGAATTAAAACCTGATGTCATTATTTTTACATCAAAGCGCATTAATGATCAACTTGGTGGAAAAATAAAAAAAATGATACCTTGTGAGAAATTTTTTTTACTTGCCATCCTGCTTGTTTTGGTTGGTGGAATAGAAAAAATTATAAATATAGTAAATACGCATTTGTTGATGTAATAAAAAATAATTTGCTTATTTGATAGATTATCCATAATCTTTCCCTTTCCCCATCTCATCCCCAAAAAAATAAAATCCGGGGAGGGACTGGAAAAGGTTAAGGCATCCTGTGAAATGATGGTCAGCTTCGGTGACTTTTGTGATTTGGATTTTATCTGTTTCCAATTGGGCAAAAAGTTTTATCATATTGATTGATGGGTCTTTGCTTCCGTAAACCAGATTCATTTTTTCGCCTGAAAAATTTTTGATGCCAGATATCAATAGGTGAGTGTCAATCATCAAGGGACCGTTGATGCAAACCAGTTTTTTTATTTCTGGATATTTGTGTGCATTGATAATTCCCAGACTCGCTCCATTGGAACATCCCATGTAATAAATCTGATAGCTTTCGAATTTTTGATAATCAGCATAAGCTTTAATTGATTTCATTTCGTTTTCAAAATTACAAAAATATCCATTTGGATTTGATGAGACGATTACTGTGCATCCATGTTTTGCGTGCAGATTTTTTGCTATTTTCAAATACTTGTTTTCGTATCCATAAATCGATCCCTGAAGTCCAACTTTTATAAATACGATTGTGCTGTCTCCAAAAATTGTTCCATGTTCAATTTCTGTGTTTTCTTGTTTTAAAATTTCAATTTTGTCAAAGTCTTTTGTTTCAAATTTCATATACGATAAATTTCCAGGTTACATTTTGAAAGCAGTTCGTTAACAGAATCGACTCCAAATTTTTCTGCGGCAAGTTTAATGATTTTTCCACAGGTTCTGGAATCTTCCAATGCATCGTGGGCAAGATATTCAATTTCAAAAAATCTTCCAAGGTCAGTAAGTTTGTGGCTTTCCAATTTTGGCCAAGTTTTTCTTGCAACCTCAAGGGAATCAAAATATTTTAATTTTGGAATTTCCATCCCATAATATTTGCAACATTCTCGAATCACAGGCATGTCAAAAATTTTTCCGTTGTGGGCAACAAGTGGAATGTCCGGCATTTGGTCGATAAAAGGCATGACCAGTGAATCCCAGATTTCTGGAAAGTAAGGTTTGTTCCGCACATCGTTGTATGAAATGTGGTGAATCTGTTTTGTCCACTCAGGAATAAAATACATCTTTGCAGGACGAATCAGTGAATGGCAGGAATCAGTTTCTTTTCCATCAATGAACCGAACCAATCCAACCGAGCAGGCACTGTTTTTAAAATAATTTGCAGTTTCAAAATCAATAGCAATGTAATTAAGTTTTTTATTCATAATTTAATTATATCACTTTACACCATCAAATTGTGATGGAGTGGAATTTTTTTTTAATAAATCAAACTATCAATAAATGATGGATT
>JAZUEV010000442.1:0-2697 GCA_045640345.1 Treponema sp. | reverse complement strand
GAGCATGGCAGTTGTCATTGATGAATATTCCGGCACCGATGGAATTTTGACGACTGAAGATATTGCGAGAGAAATTTTTGGACCAATTGCTGATGAGTACAAACCTTACGCAAGACGTGTCGAAGTTTTAATCAAAAACGACAAGGACGGAAAAATTGAAGGTCAATCACGATTGGTTGATTTGAATGAACAGTTGGGAATCAAATTGCAGTCCGAATATTGCGAAACAATCGGTGGATATATTGCAGAACAGCTTGGACGAATTGCGGAGGAGGGCGACTGTATTTCTGCCGAGGGATATAATTTTGCAGTTCTAAAAATGGATGACAAACGCATTGCAAAAATTCGCATGACAAAAAAATCTGAGGAGACGGACGAATGAATGACATTGTTTATATAATATGCATGTTGATTGCCCAAGTGCTTTTGATTTTTTGTGGAGCTTTTTTTGCTGGAACCGAAACTGCTTTTACATCCATTTCAAAAATTACTGCACGACAAATGTTGAAGAGTAATGAAAAGAATTCAAAAAAAATCTACAAGTTGCGAAACAATTTGGACACACTTATTTCGACTGTTTTGATTGGAACAAATTTGGTGACTACATCTTTGTCATCTTTATCCACAGCTTTTTCATTAAAAATTTTTGGTGATAAATATGTCACTTATGGAACAGCTGTCACAAGTATTCTCATAATTATTTTTAGCGAAATTGTTCCAAAAACTTTGGCGGCTGTAAAATCAAAATCTTTTGCACAAAACACAGCCACACCAATTTTGATTATCCAAAAAATATTTTTTCCTGTCGTGTGGATTTTTAATCAGCTTTCCAATTTTTTAAATTTTATTGAACGAAAAATTTTTAAAACCAAAACTCCAATTATTACTGAGGATGAACTTAAAACTTTGGTGGATGTGGGTGAACATGAAGGCACATTGGAAAGTGATGAAAAATTTATGTTGGATCGAATTTTTGAATTTTCCGACTTGCAGACAAAAGATATTATGAGGCATCGTTCTTTTAT
This sequence comes from Treponema sp., assembly GCA_045640345.1. GTDB lineage: Bacteria > Spirochaetota > Spirochaetia > Treponematales > Treponemataceae > Treponema_D. Next base: position 1,672 of record JAZUEV010000442.1, on the reverse strand, counting down.
AAAATTTGTTGGCTCCGATTTTTCTTATGAACAAACTTTGGATGCTTTTGCCGAATCTGGTTATTCTCGTTTGCCCGTGATTGAAGGTGATGTGGGGACTTCTGAAAAAATAATCGGCGTGCTTCATTACAAGTCTGTTTTGTTTGCCATTCCAGAAATTAGAAAAAGTCAGGACTTTGTAAAAATCTGTATGAGCCGATGTTTGTTTGTGCCGGACAGTATGAGTGCAGTTGATTTGCTCAGGATGTTCAAAAAAGAAAAAGAAAATTTTGCCATGGTTGTAAATGAGTATGGAAGCACCGATGGCATTGTTACCATGGATGATATTTTGCGTGCTGTTTTTGGTCGCATAACCGATGAATATGGTGAAACTGATATTGCTCCAGAAAAACGAATCACTGTTGTAAACTCTCGCGAATTTTTGGTTCCTGGTGATATGAAACTTGATGATGTGAATGACGTTCTGAATCTGAATTTGGATAGCGAAAATTACAACACTCTTGGTGGATGGCTTTTGGAAAACTTTGGTCACCTGCCGTCTATTGGTGAAGTTTACAAAAACAGTCAAAACATTTTTACAGTTGAAGACCAAGCCGCCCGCAGAATTGTGAGTGTAAGAATCAAGATTTAAGAAAAAGGGGGCAAAATGTCCCGAAATTTGATGTAAAAAGGGGGCAAAATGTCCCGAAATCTGTAATTTCTTCTTGATTATTCATAAAATTCAATTTATCATCAAGATATGAAAAGATTTGTGTCTGAGAAATTGGAAGATTGGTTGAATAATTCTCGAAAGGCTTTGCTGGTGACAGGTGCAAGGCAGGTGGGAAAAACGTATATCATTCGAAAGCTTTTGAAAAATTCGGGAGTTAATTTTTTTGAAATCAATTTTATTGAAAAGACGGAAATTTTGAATAGCCTAAAAAAATGTGAAAGTGCGGAAGAATTTGAAAAAAGATTGTCGTTGTATGCACCACAAAACCTTTCAAAAAATTCCGTGATCTTTTTTGATGAAATACAAGAGTTTCCAGAAATTGCAACTAAAATAAAATTTCTTGTGGATAAAAATAATTTTAAATATATTTTAAGTGGCTCCATGTTGGGGGTGGAATTAAAAAGCGTTCGCTCTATGCCTGTTGGATATGTAGATGAAATAAAAATGTACCCAATGAATCTTTTTGAATTTGCTTTGGCGTTAGGCGTAAAAAAAGAAACACTTGATTATATTAAAAACTGTTTTGAAAAAAAAGAATCAGTTGATGAAATCATCCACAAGAAAATGTTGAATCTTTTTTATAATTATTTAATTGTTGGTGGTATGCCGTCGGTTGTAAAAAAATTTGTTGCAAGAGAAAATCTGGAATCGATAAGTGAAGAACAAACGAATATCACAAATTTTTACAAGACGGATTTTATAAAATATGAACAGACCGACAAAAAACTTCGGATTATTTCTATTTATGAAAATATTCCGTCGCAGTTGAATAAACAAAATTTACGTTTTATTTTTACTTACCTAAATAAAGAATTGAAATTTGATAGGTATGAAAATTCGTTTTTATGGTTAAAAGATGCATCGGTTTGTATTCCTGTACACATTGCTCAAGAAGCAAAAACACCTTTGGTTATTTCAAAGGAAAATAATTTGTTCAAACTTTTTTTTAGCGATGTAGGA
>JAZUEV010000441.1:0-2112 GCA_045640345.1 Treponema sp. | reverse complement strand
CTGAGTAGGGCTTCTCCCGTCCCTGACAAAAAGTCCCTTTGCCTACAGGCAATAAACCAGTTCGGCTGTAAGCCGTAAATAATAATATTAAAAAAAGAGAAAGCACTGAAAAACATTTTTTCAGTAAACATCCTATTAAACAAACCTAACAGGGACCCCAGCTTTGTCCAAATCATTTTTGATTCCACCGACAGTGTAGTCCCCGGAATGAACCATACTGGCAATCAAAGCAGCGTCGGCTTTACCTTCAGTCAAAACCCTTGTCAGATGTTCAGGCTTTCCACCACCACCACTAGCGATTACAGGCACATCCACAGCCTCACTAATCATGCGGGTCAAATTGATTTCATAACCGTCCCTGGTCCCGTCAGCGTCAATCGAATTCAAAACAATTTCACCGGCACCAAGCTTCACAGCCTTCAAAGCCCAATCCCTGGCATCCAAATCAGTAGCAACACGACCACCGTTAATAAAAACCCTGTAACCACTTGGCATGGTCTCGTCCTTTGCAGCATCCATTCCCAAAACAATGCACTGGTTACCAAAAACCCTTGCCCCCTGGGAAATCAGATCAGGATTCTTGACCGCCTGTGAGTTCAGAGAAACTTTTTCAGCCCCAGCCAAAATGGTTGAACGAATATCATCCAAAGTTCCAATTCCACCACCGACGCAGAAAGGAATAAACACTTGGCTAGCGACCCTCGAAATCAAATCCAGAATCGGACCCCTGCCACGAGCAGACGCCATGATATCATAAAACACCAGCTCATCCACGCCCTGACGATAATATTCAGCAGCCATATCAACAGGATCGCCAATATCAATATTGTTCTGAAACTTCACACCCTTTGTGGTGCGACCGTCCTTTACATCAAGACAAATAATAATTCTTTTTTTCAGCATAAAATCTTCCTATTAAGTGTCCCATTTTTAAGCCCCAAATCAAGCCCACATGGACAACTCAAAAATCATGAATCGCAAAATCGCAAATCAAAAAATCACGAATCACAAATCACAAATCAAAAAAAACTACAAATCAGTAGCAACAAAATTTTTCAAAATCCTTAAACCTGGCAGCCCCGATTTTTCAGGATGGAACTGGAAAGCGGTTATGTTATCCTTTTCAACCACAGATGGAACCATCATCCCATAATTCGCAAAAGCCTTGATAACTTGAGGGTCTTCCGGCTGAATCACATAAGAATGGACAAAATAAAAATCCGTGTGCTCCTTGATGCCGTCCAAAAGTTTAGAACCACCATTACAGAACGACAAATCGGACCAACCCATGTGGGGAATCTTCAGCGGCAAAGGTTCCATAGACCCCATCCTGATTTCATTTGCATCTGGATTTCTCTCCGTCCAAAGTTTTGAAAAATGACGAATCCTACCTGGAATCAAACCCAAACACTGGGTGTCCCCTTCCTCACTGTAGTCAAAAATAATCTGAGAGCCCAAACAAATGCCAATCATCGGTTTACCAGATTTCGCCCAATCCTTTAGGAAATTGTCAAAACCTGTTTTCTTCAGCTGGTCCATCGCATAAGCCGCGTCCCCAACCCCTGGAAAAATAATTCTGTCAACCTTTTCCAAGTCCATTGGATTTTTTGAAAGAACATATGGTGCCTTGATTGCATCCAAAGCCCGCTCCACACTTTTAATATTTCCTGCGTTGTAATCTACAATTCCTGTCATAATTGGAATTCTAGCGAACTGGATTTTCAATGTCAATGGATTTTTAGGAGTATATGGTCCATGTTTTTTAAGGGCGTTCCCTCCGCTACACTACGGTCAGGCTTTTCGGGGTTCCGGCCTTCGCCTCCATTCCTCCGGAACGCTCCGCGCCCCTACAATCCTTAACGCAAACCGATTGATATTTTCACAGACACTCGAATGTTCCGTCAGCATCCCACAACAGTCCCCGGAAAAACCGCTTGATAATTCCCAGACACTCGTTGGGGACTGTTAAATTTGGAAAACCCGATTATAAATCTCCAACACACACAGGGATCCCGTCATGCTGAATTTATTTCAGCATCTCAAATTTAACAGTCATTGGAAAGTCCGATTGTTAAGTCGGATCGTAGCCATGTCGTTCTGTGAGCCAAGGAG
>JAZUEV010000440.1:0-1562 GCA_045640345.1 Treponema sp. | reverse complement strand
CAAAAAGTAAAATTTTAAATGTTTTAGTTTGCTGTCGGAATGACACTATACTATAGGAAACCTCTAGAAAGTATTTTTTAGAGATGTCCATATCTGTTTTTTTTTCAAACAGGAAGGTGTTTGTATGAAGAAGATGAACGGTTTTGATTTTTTTAGATGGATTGGAATACTTTTATGCTCTGCAGTTGTGGTCCTCACTTTTACGACCTGCGATTTTCAGATTGGTCTTGGACCTTCTGTTGATACGGTATCTCCGACTGCAACCATTATTCGACCATCCGACAGTCAATACATCAACGGTGGAGTGGATTTTGCCGTGGAAGGTACTTTCTGGGATGATAGAAAAATCGGTCATCTTTCAATCGTCCGACTCGAAAACAGTGACTATCCTGAAAAATGTTCATACAGCCAAAAGGATCTGGAAGATGTGGCTATCACATTGGACGACAAAGGCAACGGCGGCAGGGAAGGGGACTGGAACATTCCTTTCAAGTACGACTCCGACGGATATTATATTATTGGAGATGGGGACACTGCTAAGCGTATCTATCTTGCGGACGGACATTATATCATAGACATCAAGGCCTACGACCAATCGGAAAGACAGTCTCCCTTGGTTTCCAGGTCTTTTGTAATCGACAACACCCCTCCAGTATTTATGGTCTCTTCCCCTTCGTCCTTGGAAAATCACGGGGACTTTTCTAGTTTTGGACAGATTGTTGCCATAAGGGGTGCCATCAGCGACACAAGTTCCATCAAGGAGATGAAAATCAATAAGGTCCTGAGAGTTGGTGACGGTCTTGCTATCCAGGAAGATATTACAGACAAAATCAAGCCTACAACAAAATTCATCAATCCTGACAAGTCCAACACATATATCGAGATCGCAAGATATTTCACTGTGGATGATGAATATCTTTCCGACGATGACAAAATCCTCAAGAGCAACTACTTGGCTTTGTTTAATAAAGACACTCCATGGACTGATAGCGATATAAAAAATGAACCAGTACAAAAGATAATGCTTTCCGTTTCACTTGTGGATGACTGTGGAAATGAAAGCGTCTATTCCTATGTCTCCGGCGCCTTGGACAAGTTTGTAAAGGAAAACTGTCATTCTCTGGACAAGGACACATCTTTGGACAAGACGGACTATATGAAAATCTGTAACGGTGTCTACGATTCAACCATAATCAGTGCCGAGGATGTACAGAAAATCAAATTCGCCATGGAAGGTAGGGATATTTCCACTGGAGAATTGGCGGACAAGGAAGTCCTCAAGAATTACAATTTCCTCACCTACGACAAGGGAGATGAAAACCATATCTATCTTGCCATGGATGTATCCCCAAAGAACAGTCCGTTCTACCAGATTGGTGGTCTTGAAATCAAAAAACAGGGTGCAACTGATTATTCATGGGGATCAGTGTCTCCGGGACAGACTTTGACAATCGGAGTCACATGGGGTCGAGACCAAATTCAGTTTGTCCCAAGCTCAATGGAAGTAAAAATCTATGAGGTAACGAATTCTTCAAACCCAATGGACTATAATCCAGAGCCTG
>JAZUEV010000439.1:0-4617 GCA_045640345.1 Treponema sp. | reverse complement strand
CGCCCCCTATGTGTGTCATTGCAATAATCAATCGGTCGGCACGCTATTATTAACAGTTATCTATGAGTGTCGTAGAGTAATCAATCGGTTTTTCCAAAAACAACCAAGTCCTCCTACGAGTGTTGTAAGATTAACAATCGGTATGCAATGACGGACGAATAATTCGCAAAAGTCCGTGGTGGTTGGGCTTGTCGAAATCACCTCATAGCAGTCCCCAAAAACGAGTGTTGTAAAATAAAAAATCGGACGTTCTTAGGATCTCTCCACTGCGGTCGAGATGACGAATTTTTAATAAGATTGTCATGCTGAATTCATTTCAGCATCCCAAAATCAACCGTCCCCATACAAGTGTTGGTCAATAAACAATCGGGCATAGGCTGTTTGGTTTAGACGGACTCAAGATGCAAATTGTGGTTGCTATGGGTATTGCATGAGAAATTAAATTTGACATTCGCTTACTATTTAATGCAAGACTATTTTAAAAGAAAAAATGTTGTGATATAATAGAAGATAAATATGAATACCAAACTTTTTTCTATAGTGCCGTTCAATTTTTTTGTTCCTCTCACAAGCAAGTATAGGGACCAATATGTGGATTGCATTTTGTTATTGTTCAACACATATAAAACCGAGTTCTCTTATGGAAATTTGGACAGAGAAATTGCCGTCAAAATTTTGATTAACTATTTTGACCAGACGAACATGGAAATAGAGTTTGAAGAAGGGGACTCCATACCAAGAAACTCTCGTGATAAGGCAAACGGTGTCCTTAAGATGCTAAAGGACTGTGGATGGATTGACTATGAGCAGCAATTGAATAGACAGGTGAATATCGTTTTGTTTGACTATGCGCTGCCTTTTATTGAAGGAATGAATCAGGTCATAAAAGAAGATGAGACGGAATATCAAGGAATTATCTCCCAGATACACGCCACACTGAGGACCGAGGAACTTTATGCAAAACCCTACGGAATGGTGCTGAAAGGTGTAAAGGAAAACACCGACCACTTGCTTTCCGAATTGAAAAAACTGGATGCGAATATAAAACGGTATATTGACAAACAGATTTCAGGATTTGATATAAATGAGCTTCTATCTGTCTATACAAACTATCAGGAAAAAATCGGGTCAAAATCATACAAGCGATTAAAGACTAGCGAAAATATATCCCGCTTCAGAAACTCCATTGTAGAAAATCTGCAGGCCATTCTTGACAGTTCTGACAAGCTCGATACAGCCATATTGGATTATATGGAAGTCGAGCAGGAAAGCGATGAGGATTTGGCTAGAAACAAGGTTGTGCAGATTATTAAGACGGTCATAGACGCATTCAAAAATCTGTCCACTATTGAACATAGCATTGATGAAAAAAACAGTCGCTGCATAAAAAATATTTCGCAAAAAGTTCAAATGGAATTGGCATCGGGAAGCAACACGGAAGATAAACTGAATGCGATACTCAAATATTATTCAAAAGACTTAAAAGAATCCTCCGATGAATTTGGGGAACCTTGTTGGGATGAATTGCAGTCCGCCATTTCTCTGTTTCCACAAAACTATATTTCTGAGGAATCTCTCCGTGCAATTCCTGAACATAAAACAAATCTTGAAATTTCCAAACTCTCCGAAGATGGCATGACGGAAATTGAACGACAAAAAAGAATCATCGCATTGAAAGAGAGAAATAAAAATCGATTCACAAAGAAAAACATAAACGAATATGTGGACAGGCTCCTTAAAGAAAAAGATGAATTGACTGTAAAAGATTTTCCATTGAAAACAAAAAGGGATGTACTAAGATTGATTTATATAAAATTATATTCTAAAAGCAAATCCATGTGCTATGGGACAAAGGACTTGGAAGAAAAAATTTATGAAGGTGAATTTGTGGTTCCAGATTTTGTAGTGAGGAGAAAATAAAATGGAAGTAGAAAAATTTACCAACAGTGAAAAAGATAAATTTCGTCAGGTGGCAAACAAACTTTTGAATCAGGTTTTCATCCTCAAGAAAAAGGAAGACACAAAGAACGACTATTATTTTATACGAGACAAAAAAAATCTGCCGGCTTTTAAAGAATTCTTTGAGTATCTTGGTTATGAATTAAATATCAATGAAGACTTTGGCGTGGTGTCTCTGGAAAATGAGTTTGGCACAAATCGATTAGGGTTTAACAAAATCAACAGTATTTTGCTTTTGATTTTCAGGCTTCTGTATATTGAAAAGAAAAAAGATTTAAGTTTGACTGGAGATGAAGTTGTTGTCAACATGGAAGAGGTCCGCTCGAAGATACAAATGTTTGAAGTGAACAACAAAAAAATTCTTTCAAAGGGGATTGAAAAAGAAGCGATACAGATTTTTAAGCGATATAATCTTGTAAAAGCGTTGGACACAGATTTGACTGACGCAGGTGGAAGACTGATGATTTATCCGTCAATTTTGTTTGCGTTGACCAATAAAAAAATCAATGAAGTCTATGAAGCGACCCAGAAAAAATTGAGCGAATATAATCAGGGACAGGAAGATGAACAAGAAGATATTGACTAGAGTAAAACTTATCAACTGGCATTATTTTGAAAATGAAACAATCAACATCACTGGAACAACTCTTTTGAGCGGTGAAAATTCTGCCGGTAAATCCACCATCCTTGATGCAATGCAGTTTTGCATGACGACGGAGGAAAAAAATTTCAACAAGGCTGCGAATCAAAATAGCAAGAGAACTGTGAAAGCTTATGTGAGATGTAAGACTGGTACTGAAAGTGAAACATTTTATCGTCATGGTTCAATTCCTGCTTATGTTGCCATGGAGTTTTACGAGGAAAAAGACAAAAGATATTTTATCTTGGGAGTCTATATTTTTTCCCGGGATGAAGATTCTGATATAGATAAAAAATGGTTTATCCTGGATGACTGTCGATTGGAGGATTGCAGTTTTATAACCGATGAAGAAAAACCGTCTTTGTCTAAACAATTTTTTGCAAAGGGAGAGAAGGTTTCTTTTATTGAAAACAAATCCACTGCAAGAGATAGAATCAAAGCAAGACTTGGATATCTTGAAGATAGATTTTTTGATTTGACACTAAAGTCCATCAGCTTTAAACCTGTGTCCAGCGTAAAAGAATTTATTAACACCTATGTTCTTGCGTCCCATGAAATTCAGATTGATACTTTGCGTGCGAATATTGATAATCTTTCTGACATGGAAAAGTCTTTGGAAAAAAGTCGCAGGCAGGTGGATGCTTTGTTGGCGATTTCCCAAGAGTTTGATGAATTGGACAAAAAAGAATATGAACTTAAAATCAATGAAGTAATGTTGAAGATTGCCCAGTTCAATGCGACGATGGATGAAAAAATTGAGGATGAAAAATTTGTGGATAGTTCAGAAAAAACTGTTGATGAATATGAAAAACAGTTGATGGATTATTCAAATAAAATTTCTGAATTGCAAAAAACAATCACCGCCTTGAATGTGGATAAAGAAAATTCAAATGCCTCTGCACAATTAAAAGATGCTGAACGAAGATTGGAGTTTTATAACACAAAGCTGGAGCAAGAAAAACTAAGACTCGATAAATATAAAAAACAGATTGCAAAAATAAAAGACTGTTTGATTTCGATTTCAAAAAATAAAGAAAATATTTTAACAAAAGATGAATATAATTTGCTGGATGAAAATTGCGATATACAAATAAAAAAAGATTTAATCAATCGACTTATTGATTACAAAAATGAAAACATTGACCAATTTAGAAAAGAAAAATATCAATTGCAATCAGATGTGTTTGGATTGGAAAATAATCTTGCGGCTGATGAAAGAAAATTAAGGGACCTGGAAAAAAATGTTTCCAATTATCCAAATCCAGCAATCAAAAAACTTAAGAATCTTATTGAGCAGGAATACAGAGACAATGGCATACAATCGGAAGTCTATGTCCTTTGTGAGCTTCTTGAAATAAATGATTCAAAATGGGCAGACGCAGTTGAAGCATATTTCAATACACAAAAATTTAATCTTTTGGTGGAGAGCGATTATTACAATCTGGCTTTGGATGTGTATACAAGAAATAAAAAACAGCTTCATTCAGTTGGAATTATAAATGCAAAAAAACTTCCAGACACTGAAGTTGAAGAAATGTCTCTTGCCAATGTGGTTGAAAGTGAAAACTCTATTGCAAAAAAATATGCCAATTATATTTTGGGAAGGGTCATCCGGTGTGAAGAAACCAGGTCTCTGGAAAATTATTCAATCGCCATAACTCCAGACTGTTGTCTATATAAGGGGTATGTGTCGAAGTATTTAAATCCTGTTACCTATAAAGATCCTTTTATTGGAGAAAAAGCAAAAAAGATTCAGAAGAAAAATTTGGAAAAAGAAATTATCGAGTTGAAAAAAACTTTGGAAACCAAAAGAGAGAGTCTTGAAATTTATTCAGATGTTATTTCAAAAATCGAGGCAATTGAATTTAATACTGTATTAGAAAATGTGGACGCTGGGGCAAACATTTGTTCCTGCAAAAATGAATTAGAGCTTGCAGAATCTGATTATGAAAAAGCAAAACAGAATCCTGATTTAATTCGTATGCTTAGTGATTTGGAAAATGCTGAAAAAAATAAAA
>JAZUEV010000438.1:0-2511 GCA_045640345.1 Treponema sp. | reverse complement strand
AAAATTATTGCATTTAATGCAGAACTTGAAGCCGCTAGTGCAGGTGAAGCTGGAAAGAGTTTCCATATTGTTGCTACAGAAATTCGACGACTTGCAGACGGTATCATTGAAAATACAAAAGATATCAAGCAAAGAATTTCTACAATCCAACATTCATCCGATGTTTTGATTTTGGCAGGTGAAAGTGGAACTGCAAAAGTTATGGAAGGTGTTAATGCCGCAAAAGCTTTGGAGGAAAAATTCAATAGCATAAAAAGTGCCGCCGAAATTACGGAATCTTCTGCAAAAGAAATTTGTATGATTATTCAGCAACAGACTGCAGCAAGTTCACAGATTTTGATTGCGCTTAAACAAATTTCTGCTGGAGTCGAAAACTTTAGTATGGCAACAGAAAATATTTCTTCAACTTCCGAGTCATTGAAAGAAATAGCTTTGTCTTTGAACCAGCAGCAAAATCAGTCGTCATCAAAAAAATAAGCCTATGGAAAGCAAGGGTCTTTTGAATAAAGCATCTGAATTAAGAGAGGAAGATTCTCTGGAAGAAAAACCGAAATCATTTTTTTTGATTTTTTCATATAGAGAAAATTTGTTTGCCATTCAATCAAAAAAGGTCAAAGAAATTTTAAGGGAATGTAATATTTTCCATCTTCCTTTTGTTCCAAATTTTATAATTGGTTTGACTCTATGGCGTGGAAATCTGGTAAGTGTTTTGGATCTTCAAAAAATTCCAAGCATCTTGAAAAATGATATGCCGGAAGAAAATCTACAGGAGCCTCTTTTTTTGATTTTTGAAAATCAGGATTCCACATATTGCGTAAAGATTCATAAGATTGTCGAATACTTTGGACTGAGCATTGAAGATGGTGTGGATGAAGATTTGATTAAAGAAATTAAATTTAATGATAATTTAGTTCCTGTCTTGGATGACCAATATATTACTGAATTTTTAAAAAGGAATTTAAAATATGAGTGATGAATTGAGAATTGTTATAGCAGATGACTCGGCAATTATTCGAATCATGTTGGAACAGGCTTTTGAAAAATCTAACATAAAAGTTTTGGAATCTGTCTCCACTGGTGAAAAAGCTGTTGAAAAAGCAGGTGCTCTAAAACCATCTCTCGTTATTCTTGATGACAAAATGAGTAGCATGAGTGGTCTTGATGCTGCAAAAATAATTGTAAGAGATTATGGAATTCCTTGTTTGATTTTTGGTGAAGGCGAAGAACCTGAATTAAATTTTGAAAACTCCAATGCAGTTATATTTGTTAAAAAACCAAATCTTTCTAGCATGGGTTCAGAATTTTATGGACCATTTATTGATAAAGTAAAAATCCATTCCCAGGTGACTGTTAGTGATTTTAAATTTAAAAATGATTTGGCCAACGGACTTTTAAAAAATAGAGCTTCCATTTTGTGTATCGGAGCATCCACTGGTGGTCCTACAGCGGTTTTGTCTGTTCTTCAAAAATTGGGGCCTAATTTTCCTATGCCGATTTTGTACAGTCAGCACGTGGAAATTGGTGACGATAAAAATATGGCAAAATGGTTTGCGGAAAATTTAACTGATTTAAAATTCTCTTTGGCACAGAATGGAGAAAAAACTGAACCTGGTCATGTGTATATGGCTCCCGCTGATTATCATTTGGTGATTAATAAAATTGACTTTGATGGAAATCCTGTTTTGGAATTAAATCAGGATGCGGCTGTCAGATTTTTACGTCCGTCAGTTGATAAAATGTTTTTCAGTGCCGACCACTTTTATAAGGAAAAAAATATTGCCGTGTTGATGACGGGGATGGGAGCCGATGGAGCTGAGGGGTGCAAGACTATAAAGGACAGCGGCGGTTTTACGATTTGTGAAGATGAATCCACTTGTGCTGTTTTTGGAATGCCTGCTAGAGCAATTGAACTTGGTGGTGCGTCTATTGTTCTAAGACGAGAAAAAATTGCTGAAACTATTTTGGCATTAATTTCTGGTCATCAGTAAAAAGGTGGAACAATGGAAAATATTTTTTTTGAAAAAATCATTTCTCTTCTTACGGAAAAAACTGGAATAGAGCCATTGGAGACTCATAGGGAATCTATAAAAAAAATTGTCCTCAATCGTGCAAATGAAATTTTTCCTGATGATGAAAAATGTGTTTTAAAATTTTTTGATGTGCTTGAAACTGATAAAAATGAATTTCAAAAAATGATAAACGCTTGCACTGTAAATGAAACATATTTTTTCCGTGAAGAGGGACAATTTGATTTCTTAAAAAAATCTTTCCAAAAAAAAGATGCGAATCAAAAATTAAAGATTTGGTCAGCAGCTTGTTCAACTGGAGAAGAGGCGTATTCTCTTTTACTTTTGGCATTGTCTTGTGGTTTCAATGTTGATATTTTTGCAAGCGATATAAATTCTGCTGTCCTTGAATTTTGCAGGAATGGTGTTTATCAGAAAAATAAATCAATCAGAAGTTTTGATGGTCTAAATTATAAACATCTTTTGGAACCATATATAAAAGAAG
>JAZUEV010000437.1:0-6955 GCA_045640345.1 Treponema sp. | reverse complement strand
GGAGAAACAAGATGATCTCCGTGAAGCATGCTCGGCCCAGAAACTACAGCTCTATGAGGGTCGCACAAAGTGATTCTTGCACCCATGTTCAAAAGTTTATCCACAAAGAACATTCGGCTTTCAAACATCTTTTCAAAAATCAAAACAGTTCCTTCAACCTGGGTAGCGACCACCGTCATAATTGAAGTCAAATCTGGTGGGAATCCTGGCCATGGACTGTCATCAATTTTTGGAATCATTCCACCAAGGTCGGTGTTGACTCTCATTTCCTGTCCAGCATCAACAGTCAAGACATCATCCTCAATGTCCCAGCGAATACCCAATTTTCCAAAGGCAATCCTCAAAGGTCTCATGTCTTTTGCATTGACACCTGTTATCCTGATTGAACCTCTTGTGGCGGCGGCAAGACCAATGAAAGATCCTATCTCCATAAAATCAGGACCAATAGTAAAATCAGTTCCGTGGAGATTTTTCACGCCCTGGATTGTCAAAATATTTGAACCGATTCCACTGATTTTTGCTCCCATGCCATTCAACATGTTACACAAATCCTGGACATGGGGTTCGGAAGCTGCATTGGAAATTTCTGTGGTCCCCTCAGCAACTACGGCAGCCATAATCGCATTTTCAGTTGCAGTGACCGATGCCTCATCCAAAAAAATTTCACATCCCACAAGCTTGTTGGCGGTAAATTCAAATTTTCCACTGGTAGTGACCCTTGCCCCCAATTCCGTCAAAGCCAAAAAATGAGAGTCCAGTCTTCTTCTACCAATTACATCTCCTCCAGGTGGCAGCATGACAGCTTTTCCACATCGAGCAATAAGAGGTCCAGCAAATAAAATTGATGCACGGATTTTTTTACCCAAGTCCTGAGGAATGGTGTTTCCTGTAAGCCCCGAAGAATTAAATTTCCACACATGGGTCTCCAGTTTTTCTGCAACCACACCCATGGACTGTAGAATCTGGATCATAACATTGGTGTCCTGAATATCGGGGACATTTCTCAAAATAACATCTTCTTTTGTCAAAAGCACCGCAGCTATACAAGGCAATGCCGCATTTTTGTTTCCACTTGCCTGGATGGTCCCCTTGATTGGGATTCCACCTTCAATATGATATTCGTACATATTTCTCCTTTTCAAACTTAGAATCAGGGTATCCATGAAACCGTGTCCAAATGATTTCCAATGAAACTAAGCATCCTATTTCTATTAAAGGGCATCTCTAAAAACTGCAATTCTTAGAGGTCTCCTAATTTTCCAGCGCCAACTGAATCAAAACTTCCGTAGCCTTAATCATTTGACTTAAACTTGCCCATTCGTTTCTGGAATGAAAGTTGTGTCCTCCAGTAAAAATATTTGGAGTAGGCACACCCATTTCCGTCAGCCTTGAACCGTCAGTCCCACCTCGGATTGGAACAAAATCAACTTTCACCCCAGCCTTTTGGTAAGCCTCAACTAGATTTTCTACTACTTTTGGATGTTTATCAAGCACCCCTTTCATATTCAAATACTGCTGCGTATGAACCACTTCCGTTTTTCCACCGTAGGTCGCCGCAACATTCTGGGCAATCATATCCACAAGGGACTTTCTTTTTTCAATCCCCTCCAAATCAAAATCCCTTAAAATCAGTTCAACCTTGGCTTTTTCAATCGAACCTTCAATGGACATGGCTCCAAAAAAACCTTGGCGATTGTCAGTAGTTTCAGGCAATTGTGTGTGGGGCAAAGACTGAACAAAAGATGATGCCATAAAAACAGCATTCACAAAATCAGGTCTGCCACTTCCAGGATGGATTGAATTTCCAAAAAAAGTCACTTCCGATTTGAAAGCGTTAAAACATTCAGTCTCCAGTTCACCTTCATGTCCACCGTCAACAGTGTATGCGTGTTTTGACTTTAGCAGACTTGTGGGAACATTGTCCATTCCGTGTCCAGTTTCTTCATCGGGAGAAAAAATCACTTCGATTTGACCATGGTTGATTTCAGGATGATTTTTCAGAAACTCCAGGCATGTAACAATCTCCGCAACCCCGGCCTTATCATCCGCGCCCAAAAGAGTGTTCCCGTCGCTGGTAATAACAGTATCACCTATCTGACCTGCTTCATAAAGCGGCTTGTCTTTTGATGGATCCAAAACATTTCCATAGGGAAGAACAATTTTTTTTCCGTCATAGTTTTTATGAACAAGGGGCTTCACATTCAGGCCACTAACATCTTCCACCGTATCAATATGGGACAAAAGACAAAAACTAGGAACATCCTCACAACCTTTGCTTGCCGGCAATCGACCATAGACATAACAAAAGTCCGTCACCTGAACATCCTCCAATCCCAAAGACAGAAGTTCAGTCTCCAAACTATGAGCAAAATCCCATTGCTGAGGAGTACTTGGCTGATTACCCTGGTCCGCCGATAAAGAATCGCTTTGGGAATAAACCTGCGCATACCTCAAAAAGCGGTCCAAAAGGGCTTGGGCATAAGATGTATCTAAAATATTGGACGAAAGATAAGTCATATATATAGAATACAACAATAAATGGATTTTTTCAATTGATAAAATCGGACGATAAAATTTGTGTTTTCTTAGGGCTCGGTAAGTGATAGCGTGAATGTCCGATTGTTTATAGCAAAGACACTCGTAGGGGACGTGGTTGGTGATAGCAAGAATGTCCATGTGTGGTGGTTGAGCCTGTCGAAACCACATTATCATTAACCGATTGATTATTAAACGACACTTATTGGGAGCTCGGTAAGTGATAGCGTGAATGCCCGATTGTTTATAGCAATGACACTTGTGGGGGGCGTGGTTGGTCATAGCATGATGCCCGATTGATTATAGCGATGACACTTGTGGGGGGATGGAAGAGTTATAGCTTACAACCGATTGATTATAGCAATGATACTTGTTTGGGGATAGTTAGTAATAAAGTGTATCCGATTAATTATAGCAATAAAACTTGTGGGGGCAATTTAAACTAACGAACGGTAGTTAGTTTTGGCCACCTACGAGTGTCTTTAAATTTTCAATCGCTTATACGCTATTATTAACAGTCCAAAGATTTGTGGCGAAGAAATAATCTATCGGTTATACGCTATTATCAAAAGTCCCCTATGAGTGTCTTAAAAATAATCATTCGCTTATACGCTATTATTAACAGTCCAAAGATTTGTGGCGAAGAAATAATCTATCGGTTATACGCTATTATCAAAAGTCCCCTACGATGTCACAACAAGAATAATATTTAACTCAAATCCATGAACATCGCTAGTTGTGAACAAAGACCTGTGCTTTAAATGATTCATAGTCATTTCAACAACTATGGCGTAGAGAAATGACTGTTGATAAAAAAAACGGTTACACTTTTAAGCATAACCGCAATTATTGTTAGAGGGTTCTGAGTCTTTCCAATGTGTCCAAACTTTCATGGAGGAATCTGTTGAATTCACCGGAAGAGATGGAGTTGATCACGGTCTTGATTACATCAGAGAAGATGTTGAGAAGCAGAACAGTTATGAGTGTCCCCACGATGCTCAGGACGATACCGATAATCGAACAAATAAATCCTCCAGTCGCCATGCCATAAGGTTTTCCTTCAGATTTCAGATTTTTTCTTGCAATGATACTTAAAACAAGACCAATCACAGCAAAAATCCATGAAACCAAACAAAACACAGGGGTAAGTCCTCCAATGATTGAAAGAATCCCTAAAACCAATCCAGCAATTGCCATATTTTTCTCCTTTTACCGCAATTTCGTTAGTAATTCAAATTTCACTTATGCAAATAAGGGCATATCGCATTCTAAAGTTGCCTCTAAAAATTTCAATTTTCAAAGACTCCTATAAATGCACCCGCCGAAACAAATCAATCCATGGTCTGGACAATACCGATGTAGGTTGATAAAAGTCCAACTGTCTGCATAACCGTCAACGCACGAGGGTCGGATTCTGGAATAAAAAGTGTGTATCTGTCACCTATCACCTGGGCAACCACATTTCCATTGGAATCCACAACCTGAATCAACTGGTCCTTCATATTCAAAAGTTCACGGGTAGAAGTTTTTGGAGTATATTTTTCAACCAGCTTTGGATTATTGGAATCTGCACCAAATGCAACAAAATTTTTATCGGCAGTCATAAAGACATCGAAAATTTCAGTGCCGTCGGTGGATGTAAAAATCTTCAAAGGAACGACACCTGTTTTTGTACCATATTCCACCAAAGACTTCATAGTGATTTTACCGCAGTCCATAATGTCAATAGTAAAATTATACTTGCCTTCCTTTTTCTTTGTCTTGAACGTGACTCTTGAATTGGCTTTCATGTCACGCCAAATCACATATCCATCCCAGACATAGTTAGCCTTTTTTGTGGATGAAAAATTTTCATCGTATTTTTTATTTTCTTTATGAGACCATTTTGCTTGTTCAGCAAGTTCACCATAAAGCTCCAAATCGGCAGAACCGTGAGCCTTTTTTACATTGCTTCCCGTGATAAGTCCCATCAAAGTCTGTTTTGGATTTGAATTGAAGACGACCTTACTTGAAAGAGAATCCTTTGTCCCAACCTGGTATGCGGCACTTTTGACTGGTTGATTTTCATCCACCTGATAAGAAATCTGAACAGTCCTCATGGTTGCGCATGAACTCAATAATGTCAAGACAAAAAATCCCAACGCAGATTTTCTGAATATATTTTTCATCTAAAATCCTCCCAAGTTTTGGAAATTTCTGTAACTCCATGGGAATTTTTATCCACGGAAATCAAGTCCATCTCTAAAAACAGTCGGACAATACAAAGGTTACTCCATTGGTCAATTTCCAAAGAAAACCATTTGTAGAGATTAAATTGCAATTAAAATTTTTAAGCAAAGTTTTTTGATTCGTGCCGATGGGATACTTACCCCGATGCTTAATGTCGGGGTTAATTCATTACAGTCCCACTCGATTAAGGCAAACCGATTCAACCAGAGCTTTAAAATTCGGATCGATTTTTACGGTTGATGTTTCCAGATTATTTTGTATAGTGTAAACACCATTTTTAAAGACAATCGGAGCATCAAATTTGTGTACGAGATTCTTACCCGCTTCCACCAAAGCGTCAATAATATCAACAGTCTTCATAGTTCCCACGTTTCCCACTTCTACTTCAACTTGTTTTTGATTTTTATCTTCTGGCAAAAGCTGATTCCCGGCAGACATTTGCTCAGATTTTTTTTCTTCTAGTTTAGATAGTATAGCAAGAGAACGCCCCATTAGTCCACTAGTTTTTACAGAATTTGGCAGATTTTTTGATTCTTTTGACATATTGTTTTCCACCATCTTCCACTCCACCATATTCTTGCTATCATCATGCAGGTTTTATTCCCGCCAAAAGTCTTCGTCATCTGAATCCAAGTCGTCAAAACTTAGGGTTCCCATTTCATCATCGGTCAAAAGGTCGCTGCTCCACGTGGATTTTTGCTTTTGAGCTTCCACCTGAGCCAACTGTGCCTCTTCTTCAGGAGAGATTTCCATAAGTTCATCGGCATAGGTGACTTCCACTGGGGTATCGTCGTTTTCCAAGGGGTCAACAAAATCTTCAACCTCAGGAACATCCAAGTCATCATCATCAACCATGATTTCTTCAAGCTCTTCTGCACCCTCAGTTAAATCATCGGATTTTGGTGGAAGGGTCTTCAGTTCAGGAACAGACTTTTCCTTTTTAAGACTGATTTCAGACTCTGCTTCAAGGGGTTCAACCTCTTCCAGTTCTTCGACTTCTTCCAAATCCTCAACTTCATCAAGTTCTTCCACATCTTCCGCTTCATCAAGTTCCTCGACTTCTTCCACAGATTCAGCTTCGGTTATTTCTTCAACTGACTCAACTTCCTGGACTTCTTCCAGCTCTTCAACTTCATCAATTGATTCAGCTTCCTGAACTTCTTCCAAATCCTCAACCTCTTCAAGTTCAGAAACACCGGTCGAAGAAGAAACAACAGTCACCACGCTATCGGACTTAGATGGAACCTGCACCGACCTTAGACTTTCCAATGTGCTTCTATATCCACCGCTGACCAAGTGCATAAAATCATTCCAACTTCGGTCAAGGGCTTCCGTAATTTCTTTGCTATGTTTTCGACCTGTAATGCCCAGACTTTTGACAATCTCCGCATTAACATCCTGTTTTCGAAGGGCGATTTTATTTTCCAAGGCCTTCCAATCATCATTGTCACGATGCTCCAGATATTCACGGAACAAGGCCATTTCAAATTTATGGACACGCTCACGAATCACCACTGAATCATCATGCCTAAAATTGAAGAGCATAAACAGAATCAGGAAAAGCGTTATGAACAGACAAAGCAGAAGAAGGATTTTTTCGGTTTCACTAAATGTAAATTCAGAATCCTTACAAATCCAAGCCACTTTTCCATATTTGCAAGTCTGACCGGTAACCAAAATCATCACCTGATTGTCTTCGGTCTGGACAAGCTGTTCTGTGCCATATCTTTTTGCGTTCCATGTCTTAATAACGGACTGGCTCAAAATATCACGACCCACGTTTGGCATTCCAAAAACAAATCCCGAATTGCCTGAACTTTGGGTATTTCCTTCACTGTCCGATGGAGCGACTATCTTCAACCTGGTGTTCAATGGAACAATGTTGTCCGTGATAATCTGGCTTACGAAATCTCCAGGGGTCACATAAAAAAGCAAAGTTCCTCGATGGGCTGTGTATTTATCAAAATAAGGGAAAGAAAACACGATTCGCTCCCTAACTGAATCCAGATAGATGCCACAACGATTGACCATATCGTCAACTGTCTTAGTATATTCACCGTTGTCACCGGATGCGACAAAGTGGAAAGGCAACTCGTTATATTCAGTGTAGTCCCTGTACGCAATCAAGTCATTGGATTTTGAAAAAATATCGGACTGGTATGTGCTGTAGTAAGTCGGATCGTAGCCATGT
>JAZUEV010000436.1:0-2131 GCA_045640345.1 Treponema sp. | reverse complement strand
GGGACTGGAAAACGCTGTCAAGGGAATTGGCTTTGAAGGACTTTTAACTCTTGCAGGAAAATCTTTAGCAGGTTCATTGCTGAAACTTATTCCTGTTATCGGAACTATCATAGGTGGTGCCATAAATGCAAGTGTGGCAATTGCCATAACATGGGCATTTGGAGGTGCCGTGGCTCTTGCGTGTGAGCAGGCTTGGAAAGCAAAACTTGATGGCAATGCCGAAGAACTGGAAAGAATTCTTAATAACTTTGGTAAAACTGGACAGGAAATTTCTGAAGATAATATCAACAACAAAAGGACAGATGATAAATCTATTTTTAGAGATTAAGTGCTGTTTTCGATTTTCAGTTGAATGTCAAAGATATTGATCATAGTGGACATAAATCTGAATGAATCAAGTAGCAATGTTTTGTGAAAGCCTCTAAGAATTACAATTTTTAGGGGCGACTTTGTGTTTTCAGCTGATTCAACCAGTTGGTGTCGTATTTTTATTTTATACCAAAACTTTTGGAGATTTTTATGGACGATAACGAGATGATATGCAATGTGGTAGTTCTGGGAAAAACTGGCGTGGGAAAGTCATCCCTCTTGAACTATCTTTTTGGTACTACATTTGAAGCCCATGCAGGTAAGCCTGTTACTGGCCGTGGATTATACGAAGAAACTGTAGAGGTGAATGGTCAGAAGGTTCGTGTTTATGACTCTTGGGGAATTGAGGCAGGTAAAGAAGATGACTGGAATGATCTTATTGAATTAGAATCAAAAAAACATGGGGAAGAAAAAGAACCTAAAGACTGGTTTCATGCGGTGATTTTTTGCAACTCAGTTGAATCTGGAAGAAAAATTCAAATTGAAAGCGACATTGTATCTGATTTTGTGGAGAAACATCATAACAACGTAATCATTGCCCAGACAAAGGCTGATAACAAAGAAAAAAATAAAGAGGTCATAAATAAACTTCAAGAGGAATGGCGTAATGCACTTGGAAGCGAGAATTCAAATAAAGTAAGATTTGTTCCAGTTTGTTCAGAAGAAAGAAAACTAAGAAGCGGTGCCATAACAAAGTTTGGAAGGGATGAACTTATTGAAGCCATATTTGATGCATGGTTTGAAACTGTCAAAAATAAGCTTCCTTCTGCCATAGTGGAGCGACTAAAAAAGAATCTTGACGGTGTTGACAAGGAGATGCAAGATTTTATTAATAAATCAAATAAAGTAGATGGTAGACCAGAGAAAAATGAAGACTTCATTAAAGAATGTGGGAAAATGGTTGACGAGAAAGTAAAAAAAATCCTAAGTTCAGAAAATGTAAAGGCGACTGTAAACAAAGTGATAGGGGCATGTAAAAAAGTTTGTGAGACTTTTGAAAAGTCTTTGGGATGTGAAATGAAGATTGACTTTGAAACAAGCATTTCTTTTACAGGTCTATATGACGAGATTGAAAAAGGCCTTGTGGGACGATGGGTTGGCTATATATTTTCATTTGGCATTGCGGCTGTGGTAAGGGCGAATAGTGATAAATATATCAATGAAGAAAAAAACAGAATTTATAAAGCAATTTCAAGTCACATACAAAAGTTTAAGGATAATTTTGATACAGATTTAACGCCACTTATTAAAAAATTCTTGAAGGGGTAAGGCAATGATCAAAGTTATTGTGCTTGGAAAATGTGGCGTAGGGAAAAGTTCCCTTGTCAATTATCTGACCGGTGAATGTGTCGCCGAGACAGGTATCGGTTCTTCAATTACAAAGGAAACAAAAAAATATTCTTTCAAACATTTTTTTACAAGATTCTCTGTTTTTGATACAGTGGGAATTGAGGAAAAAGATCCACAGGCAACCATAGATTTGTTTGTTCGTGAAGAACTGAAGCCGTGTGCAGAAAAAAAAGATAAGGGTTGCTTTGTTTACTGCATAAGCGCTTCCGGGGCTAGAATCGAAACCGTGGATATAAAAACAATATCCTTGATTTTAGAAAAATGGTATAGACCTGTCGTGGTTTTTACAAAATCGGATATGGCAAGTCTTGAGGATTCAAAGATTCTGGAAAATACTGTTGCTAAAGAATTTCCGAATGCGAAAATAAAATTTGTTGATGTAGCATCAGTCGAAAAAACTTTTGGAAGAAGT
>JAZUEV010000435.1:0-4091 GCA_045640345.1 Treponema sp. | reverse complement strand
ATTTCTGTTGTATTCTTTTATCATGGAACCAACAAAAATTCACGCATTCAAGATAAGAAACATAAAAAAACTACACGTCTTTGGTCGAACATCCGACTACATGAAATCCCTGCCCCTTTTTTGGACCGCATCTGGTTTTTCCGTCAACACCAAATCTCCTGAGCTTTGGGCCTTTATGGAAGGGGACTATGAATTCTACGAACCATGGGTAAGCGTCTGGATAAACGGAACAATGGTCAGCAGATTTATGATAGAAAAAGGAAAAAGATGGTACTGTCTTTTCAGGGGTCTGAATCCTGAAAAAATTCACAACATCGCTTTACACAAAGAAACCCAGGCAATGAGCGGTGATGAAAAACATCTGCTTTTGGTTCACGCATTGGCAGTCCCAGAAAATGTCGAAGGTGAATCGGATGATGTATTCCTGCCCCAGGATGAATCGAACCTTAGAATCGAATTCATAGGTGACAGCATTACCACTGGAGAAGGTTTGTCAGGTGGTGTCGATGAGATGGATTGGATTTCAGGATGGATGAGTCTTAAGGACAACTACGCGGTGACCACGGCAAAAAAACTTGACGCAGATTTCCACATTCTGTCCCAATCTGGATGGGGTGTCACAAGTGGATGGGATAACGACAGAAACTGCACACTCCCGACTCATTACACAAAAGTCTGTTCACTGGCATTCGGTAAAAGGAACACATCATTAGGTGCAGACTCCGAGTGGGATTTTTCATCTTGGAAAAGCGATTTCATTGTGGTCAACCTTGGAACCAACGACTGGGGAGCATTCAACAGTCCTGCAAAATTGGACACGAAAACTGGAGCAGAATGGAAATATCATCTGGACGAAAACGGAAAACCATTCCCAGAAGATCTGTCGGTATTCAAAATCGGTGTGGCAAATTTTGTGGATTCAATCAGAAAAAACAATCCCCAGTCCCACATCATCTGGATTTACGGAATGTGCTCCTTTGATTTGGGGGATGACATCAAAAAAACTTTGGACTTTTACTCTCAGCAGCACAATGATTCAAAAATCCATTTCGTAAAACTTCCATCCATGGGAGAGGCGGACGGAGATGAAAAAGGTTCCCGTGGACATCCAGGACCTGGCACCCATAAAAAAGTCGCCCAGATTTTGATAGACAAAATCAACTCCATCAGGAATTCTTAAAGACATACGGGCAACTCTAAAAACACTTTTTATAGATGTCTGGAACATTTTATATTCCTACCAGGTTTTTGGTCTAGAAATTACAAGACTAAAACATCCTATTTTCAAAGTTACCCCTAGAAATTGCGATTCCTAGAGGTTTCCATAAGCAAAAGGACAACAAAATGGATAGATTGGACAAGATTCTTTGCAACCACGGATTCGGGACCAGAAAGGAAGTCAGAAGATTGGTTCGTTCCGGCTCTGTGACAGTCAACGGTGAGACAGCCCGTCTTGAAAGCGACCATGTGGATATGGAAAAAGACCGCATAGAAGTGGACGGAGAACTTTTGGTGGTGGAGACCCATCGCCATCTAATGATGAACAAGGCCGCAAACTATGTGTGTTCCACAAAAGAGGGAGAGCATCAGACTGTATTCGATTTGCTGGATATGGAGGACAACCACAAATATCTGGGTGGAGAACTGGAGCTTGTGGGACGATTGGACGTGGACACGGAAGGTCTTTTGATTTTGACCACAGACGGAAATTTGAACCACAGACTCACATCTCCAAAGCACCATGTCGATAAAACCTATCTTGTGCATCTCAGGGACTTGGTCGATGGGGAATCAAAAAAACGCTATGAAGAGGAATTGTCCAAGGGCATCCACATTGCAAGCGACGGAAAAGACGGAGAAGCGGACTGTCTTCCTGCAAAAATCCAATGGGGAGATGAAAATGGGTCGGAAGAAAACAACGCCTGCCGACTTACAATCAGCGAAGGAAAATTCCATCAGGTAAAAAGAATGTTCCAGGCCTTGGACAACCAGGTGGTTTACCTGAAACGGCTTTCAATCGGAGGACTGGAATTAGACAAAAACCTTGCCCCCGGCGAATACAGGGATTTGACATCGGAAGAACTTCTCCTACTGGAAAACAAAGGATGAGGAATCCCTAAAAAACAAAGTAGATCGGTTTTCAAACTCGCAGGCATCTCTAAAAATTTCAATTTTTAGAAACTCCCCCAATCCCTCAATTGTAAATTATTGGAATCTGTATTATACTTGCTATGGGGTATCTCAAAAATACTTTTCAAAGATGTTCGGAATATTCTATATTCCTACCGGGTTTGAAGCCTTGAAGTTGCAAGTCTTTAAACATAGCATTTTCAAAGTTGTCTCTGAAAATTACAATTCTTAGGGACCACATATAGTAGAGACTTTTTTTGGTGAGGATAAAATGACTGACATAGAGATTGCGCAGGCAAATGTGATGGAGAACATCATTCAGGTGGCACAAAAGATTGGTCTGTCCGAAAAGGATTTGGAGATGTATGGAAGTTACAAGGCAAAAATTTCCTACGAAAAGCTCAATGAATTTTTGGAAAGCGGAATGGATCCTCAAAAAAGAGGACACCTTGTTTTGGTTACAGCCATGACCCCTACCCCGGCGGGAGAAGGAAAGTCCACTGTCACCATAGCTTTGGGCGACGGACTTAGGCATATCGGTAAAAATTCAGTCATCGCCCTTAGAGAACCATCCCTCGGACCATGTTTTGGTGTAAAAGGTGGGGCTTGTGGAGGAGGATATGCGCAGGTCGTTCCTATGGAAGACATCAATCTTCATTTCACTGGAGACATCCACGCTATCACAGCGGCAACAAATCTTATTGCGGCACTCATTGACAACCACATCCAGCAGGGAAATGAACTTGGAATCGACCCACGAACAATTACCTGGAAAAGATGTATAGACCTTAACGACAGGGCACTTAGAAATGTGGTCATAGGATTGGGGTCCAGAATCGATGGAGTTCCAAGGGAGTCCCACTTCCAGATTTCAGTGGCCAGCGAGATTATGGCGATAGTCTGTCTTTCAAAAACCATCAGCGAACTGAAGGAAAAGATTTCTTCAATCACAATCGGACAGACCTTCGACAAAAAGGATGTGACTTTTGGACAGCTTAAATGCACCGGAGCTATCGCTGCACTTCTCAAGGATGCTGTGAGACCAAATTTGGTTCAGACTTTGGAGCATACGCCAGCTTTTATCCATGGAGGACCTTTCGCGAATATCGCCCACGGATGTAATTCAATCAACGCCACACTTTGCGCCTTGGCAACGGGAGACTATGCGATTACGGAAGCTGGATTTGCGGCGGATTTGGGGGCAGAAAAATTCTTTGACATCAAGTGCAGAAAAAACAATCTCAAGCCTGAAGCAGTCGTCATAGTCGCCACTGCAAGAGCTCTGAAAATGCACGGTGGTGTAGCAAAATCGGACCTATCCAAGGAAAATCTTTCCGCCATCGAAAAGGGATTCGACAACGTAAAGATCCATATAGAGAATATGGCGAAATTCGGTGTAAAGACCATCATTGCCGTGAACAAATTCATTACCGACACGGACGCTGAACTGGAATTGATCAAGAATCTTGCTGAAAAAAATTCATCAAAGGCCATTGTTTGCGAGGGATGGGGAAAAGGCGGTCTTGGAGCTACAGAATTGGCGCAGGCTGTGGTGAATCTCTGCGAAGAAAAATCCGACTTCCATTTGATTTATCCTGACGATGCAAGCCTTGAAGATAAAATCGACATCCTGGCAAAGGAAATCTATAGGGCTGGTTCCGTGGAAATGGAGGACAAGGCAAAAAAGAAGCTCAAGTCCTACGAAAACGCGGGATATGGACATCTACCGATCTGCATGGCAAAGACCCAGAATTCCATAAGCCACGACAAAAATCAAGCGGGAGCACCAAATCCAGGCTACGCCTTCCCGGTGAGAGATGTGCAGCTTTACAGCGGAGCAGGTTTCGTGGTTGCCTTTGCCGGTGACATCGTGGATATGCCTGGACTTCCAAAAGCTCCATCGGCTTTGAACATAGATGTGGACGACAATGGAGTGATTTCTGGGTTGTTCTGATCCATGA
>JAZUEV010000434.1:0-2129 GCA_045640345.1 Treponema sp. | reverse complement strand
GAATGACACTATGTGCTAAACTTATTGGACATCCCGTTTGGACATCGCTTTTTCATAGTTACCACTAGAAATTGCATTTTTAAGTGGTTTTCATATGTTTTTGAGGGGATTTTTATGCACAAGAAATTTATTTTTGTTCTTTTCATTTTGGTTGTGGCAGCCCTTGCAGTTATTTTTATCCAGCAAAGATATTTAAAAACCACGGAGGAAGAAAGAATCACTGCCTCCAGAATTGTTATCCCCCAGGTCGATAGGCTTGGAGAAGAAGAAGATATGTCAGAATTGCTGGACCCGGAACTTGTTTCCATGGTGCCCCTTAATTCAGATGAAACACTTATCGCAAAAATCGATATGGATTTTGACGGAGATGGACAGGACGACCAGGTGAACGCCATAAAGGTCAAGGGAAATCCTTTTGTATCATTGATTGTAGGTCTTTTCAATCCACAGAAAGGAGAATATGAACGTGTTGCCACAATCTCTACCCCTATAAGACAGATTTCATCTTTCCAATACAGCGGTCTTGATTTGACCGGAGACCACAGAAATGCCATTGTCTATCAAGGTGTTGTCGATACAGGCAAATCCATTCTCCAGGCTTTCTTTGTTGAACGAAATGATACAGTGACGGTCAACCAGATTGCAAATCTTGAAGGGGACGAGACAATCTTTATTGAACAGACCGAAAGAAGCGACGCATATATGATGGACCTGAAAAAAGATCCAAGTTTTTCCATCTGGGTCACATCAAAAAATTCAGAAACAAATGAATCTTTTGAATCAAAATACGACTGGGACGAAGAGAAACTCCAATATGTGCTTACGGAACAGACCCAGGAAGGTGGAAACAAAAATCAACATCAGGCTGGAAACACAACAGACAACTATTTTTCAAGATTGGACGGTCTTTGGTACAAGATTGACGGCTCCAAAAACAACATCCACTATATCTACGTGGACAAGGATTTGAAGCAGTTCCTCTTTTTGGAGAACGACCAATATGAACTTTACCAATGGATCCACAGCAATCCTAGGAACAACGGAATCAATATCACCGCAAAGAATGATGAAATAACCAATTTCCAGAGACAGATTGATATAACATTCAACGGTCCTGACCAATTCAAGCTTAGACTTGTGGACATCCTCTTTATTGTTTCAGATGGCGGAGACTGGAATGGTGAATACAAAAAAATGACGGACGCAACTTCTTATCTAAAGACCGCTGTCAACAAGGAACAAAGGAGCAAAGTTTTTATTGAAAAGCTTGAAAAAAATCAATGGACCACACCTGATGGATGTGTCTTGACTTTCAAGGATGGAATCTACACTGCACAAAGCGACACACACAACGACACAGGTATGTACGCCACAATGGATGACAACAAGAAGGCTTTTATCCAGTTCCGTTCCACAAGCGAAACCCCTATGTTCAAAAAGACATACCTTATGACGATGGACAAGGACGACAACATTATTCTTCAGCCCTATGTCCTTACTCCCGACCAAAGTTATGCCTTGGACGACCACATATTTATTCTAGCAAAACTTGATTAAGGTGATTGGGGATCAGGCAACCTTTCTGAGAATCTTTCAAACAAAGCCTGAAATTTGACTGTTTGTCCAATTGTGTAAAGCCGAGAACAACATTGGGGACGAACAAATCCGTTTACAAATCCCCTCACCTACAAGTGTCTGTAGATTATAATCAATCCCTATGAGTATCGTAAAATAATCCATCGGTGTAACTATTCAGCACCTAAAATCCAAGAGATAACGCAGGTGTCCCAGAGAATACATTTTTCACACTTAGCAGAATAATGATTGACAGTGCGGTCGATTTTCTTTGGGGCTGGGAGGTTTGAAAATTTATGCCCCTTCTGTCCGCCGGCCTTCTTGTCGGATTTTGGTCTGAGACTATTTTGGACTTGGTTTTGAATAGCCGTCGCTTGAAGGCGGCTTTGATGAGTTGCGAGAATTCTTGTTGAGCTTTTCTTCAAGATCTGCAATCTTCTCGGTGAGCGTTTCAATGGTCTCTGTCTGTGATTGAATATTCTGATTCAGGCTTCCGATTGTCTTTTGAAGAAATTCAATATGCTGCAGTTGAGTCTTCAGCTGCGTTTGCAGCA
>JAZUEV010000433.1:0-1677 GCA_045640345.1 Treponema sp. | reverse complement strand
GACCGCTTGGCCTCCGACTTGGGAGAAGTTGCTGTTGATTCTTCTACGGCAGTTGATTCGTATACAAACGGCGGCAATCACCAGATTGATGTGGTCGCTTAGGTATAAAAATGGAGCCAGATAAGATCTGGTACTTTTAGTTTGCGATTTTTGGGACATTCGTTGACCCGAAAGTCGTAGCCAAGAATGGAAGTTTTTGGCAGGAGTGTTACAAATGGAAAGCGTTA
Organism: Treponema sp.; assembly: GCA_045640345.1. GTDB lineage: Bacteria > Spirochaetota > Spirochaetia > Treponematales > Treponemataceae > Treponema_D. Next base: position 1,450 of record JAZUEV010000433.1, on the reverse strand, counting down.
GCTTGAATACCCAGATGAGTGCCCAAGAAATAGCACAGCTTCAGATGCAGGTGGACACTTACAACAAGTCTTTGGTAGTGAATGGACGTACTACCCAGCAGTCTTTGGGCAAGGATGATTTTTTAAAGCTTTTGATTGTTCAGATGCAGAATCAGGATCCAACAGATCCAATGGACAATACACAGTTTATGGCCCAGATGGCACAGTTCTCTTCACTTGAGCAGATGACTAACATGAACGCCAACTTCGAGAAGATGAACGAGATGCTTACTTCAAACCAGGCCGTCAATACAATTGGAAAAACAGTTGAACTTGACCTTGGGGACACAACAACGATGGGTGTGGTTGAGGCTGTAACTTACGGAAACTGTCCACAGGTTAAAGTCGGCAACATGTATTACGATATGAACAAAATTGCAGCCGTTTACGGCAACTAAATAGAAAAAGATTTGAGAGGTAAAGCGTTATGATGAGATCACTTTATTCTGGTGTAAGCGGCTTGCAGAACCACCAGACACGCATGGACGTTATCGGAAACAACATTTCAAACGTAAATACTTACGGATTCAAAAGAGGTCGCGTAGACTTCCAGGACATGATCAGCCAGCAGCTCAGCGGTGCAGCACGCCCAGGCGAAGAAGTTGGTGGAGTTAACCCAAAGGAAGTGGGATTGGGAATGAGCGTTGCCTCAATTGACACAATCTTTACACAGGGAAACCTTCAGTCAACAGGTGTATCAACTGACCTTGCAATTCAGGGAAATGGATTCTTCGTTCTCAAAAATGGAGAGGAGACCCTTTATTCAAGGGCAGGTGTTTTCGGGGTCGATGCCAACGGAACATTGGTAAATCCAGGAAACGGTCTTCGTGTACAAGGATGGATGGCTCAGGAAATCAACGGTGAATCAGTGGTCCAGACATCTGCGACAACAACCGACCTTGTTATTCCTGTAGGACAGAAGGATCCTCCAAAGGCAACAGAAACAGTTCGTTATCTCTGTAACTTGGACAAGAACCTTCCAGAGATTCCTGAAAATCCAACAGAAGCGGACATCGCAAAGGGAACCTGGCAGACTGAAATCGACATCTATGATACCTATGGAAACACACACCAGCTCCACATGAATTTCCAGAAGGTTCCGGGAAATCCAAACCAGTGGACAGTTGCAATTGAAATCGACCCAAATGCGGAAGTTGCAACAGAAACAAGAGCAGGTATCAACACAACAGACGGTGTAAACAATATCTATACATTGAACTTTGACAACCTGGGAACACTCCAGTCAGTAACTGACAGCGCCGGAAATACATCAAACCCAACTGGAAACATTATCCTCCAGGCCTCCTACAATGTACCTGATTCAAATCCAGATGCCAACGGAAATCCTTACCGCCAGACAATCAACTTGGATTTGGGAACAATCGGTTCTGTTGAAAACACAATCACACAG
>JAZUEV010000432.1:0-5350 GCA_045640345.1 Treponema sp. | reverse complement strand
GTGACAACTTATATGATTTATGTCATAAACTGCGTTTGAAATTTTAAGTTCGTTTCAGCATCTCTTTAATGTTCAGTTTTTGAGATCCCGAAATGAATTCGGGATGACGGTTTCAGTTTTGTTGCGACTGTAATTTTCTGCAAGTTTTATCGTTTTTTGCCTAGCAAAAATTCGAGTCCTATGACGAGAAAGATAAAACTCTTTAGCAAACGTAGTTTGCGACATGTTTTTTGTGCAACAAAAATTGACACCCCTTGGTGGCAAAATCAAAACTTGTTAGCAACCGAAGGTTGCGTCTATTACCAAGGCAGAATATTTTCCTTGTAGTCAAAAAACATCTGTTCACTGGAATAGTCAGATGGGTTCAATGTGATTTTCATTGCGCTGTCCGCCGCTTCTTTTGCAGAAATGGAATAAGGTGAATCTTTTGCATCTTCTCCTCCCATCTGTGTCCTGAGCCAACCTGGGTGCATACAGAAAACCCTTGCGGAAAGTCCATCCTTTTTTAGCTGATTGGAAAAATTTTTTGTGACCATGTTCAGTGCAGCCTTTGACATGCAGTATCCATATTCACCTGGACGGCTTGATTGACCTATACTTCCAGCCTCGCTTGAAACATTCATAACCACGCAGCCTTCTCCAATCAGTTCCAATTTTTTTGACCACTTCAAAATTCTCATGGGACCCAGGGCGTTCACATTGTACATGAGCATACATTCATCCATGGAAGTATCCTCGATTCCACAGTTCTGCGACACACGGTAGATTCCAGCCACGTTGTAGATAAAATCAAGTCTGGAACCACAAAGACCATTTTTCACAGCCTCCATGGATTTTTCAACAGACTCATCGTCAGTAAGCTCGCAGACCAGAATTTCCACATTGGATTTTCCCTGACAAAAGTCTTTCAGTTCATCAGTCATACTGTGGGTCAAGGCGAACACAAAATCACCACGAAGCACATGGTTTTTCAGAACCTCAAGTCCCATTCCCCTTCCACATCCTGTGACCAAAACATGTTTCATAAAATCCTCCATAAAAAAATTACTAATTTTGTAAAAAAACTATCCTAAAAAGGATTATTGAAAATTACATTTCTGTCAAGATGAATTTTAGCAATGGCAGCTTGCGACCATCGTTAGATGCGAACAAAGACCTTTGTTTTTTTTGAGATTTCTCCATTCCGTTCGCAAAACTCCCTCCAGTCGAAATGACAAAACACTCCGTCATGCTGACATCACAAATAATAACAGTCAGTTTTTTGTTCAAAAGAGATCCCATGGGTCACCTATCACAAACTTAACATTAATTCTATATAAATGACTGTCATAATGTGGTAGTTACGACAAGCTCAACCACCTCACCACTTATACAAGTTCAACCACTGCTTAAACTATTCGTACACTTATACAAGTTCAATCACTGCTTTAACATATTCATACATTTATACAAGTTCAATCACTGCTTAAACATATTTATACATTTATACAAAAACAAAAAATGGTGGACCTGAGTCAACAAATCCACCATCTGTTAAGTTCTACTCCAGTTCAATTCCGCCGGTGTAGAGTTTGTAATATATTCCCTTCTTTTCCATGAGGGTCTGGTGATTTCCTCGCTCGATTATTTCTCCCTTTTCAAGAACAATAATCTCATTGGCGTTTCGGACTGTGCTCAATCTGTGGGCGATTACAAAAACAGTTCTTCCTTCCATCAAACTGTCCATACCTTTTTCAATCAATGCCTCGGTGCGTGTGTCGATTGAAGATGTGGCTTCGTCCAAAATCAAAACTGGGGGATCAGCAACTGCAGCACGAGCGATAGCCAAAAGCTGTCTCTGGCCCTGGCTCAAGTTTCCACCGTCCCCTGTAATCTCTGTGTCATAACCTTTTTCCAGATGCTGGATAAAACTATCAGCGTTTGCCAATTTTGCGGCGGCAATAATCTGGGACTCGGATGCATCAAGATTTCCATATTTGATATTGTCTCTGATGGTGCCTGTGAACAAATGTGTATCCTGCAGAACCATTCCCAAGGACTTACGAAGGTCATCCTTTTTTATCTGCTTGAGAGGGATTCCGTCATAGGTGATAGCACCCTTTCCTTCTTCGATGTCATAGAATCTGGTCAAAAGATTTGTGATTGTTGTTTTTCCGCTACCTGTGGAACCAACCAAGGCAATTTTTTCACCAGGTCGGGCATGGAGACTTATGTTGTGAAGGACTTCTTTTTCAGGCACATAACTAAAGGACACATTATCAAAATCAACATCACCCTTGAGCTGAATCAGTCTGTGGTTTTCATCATCAGCATAGGACGGCATCTGGTTTTCATTGTTCAGAGGGACAAAATCTTTTTTAACTCTCCAAGCCCATTCACCTGTATAGGCAAAGGACTGAACCAAATGAGACTTTCCTCCCTGAGATTCAGTCGGGACAGTTTCGGAAGCGTTGACCAAAGTAACATCTCCATTGTCCATTTCACTTTCCTGGTCGATTACACCAAAAACTCGTTCCGCACCGGCAAGAGCATTCAAGACACCATTCATCTGCTGGCTCATCATTGTGATCGGTCTTGAAAAACTTCTAGTGTACTGGAGGAATGATGCAATGCTACCAATATCCAAATGTCCAGTGATTACACGGAAAGAACCGATTATAGCAACAATAGCGTATTGGGCATGGCTAAGGTTTCCCATGATCGGCATAAGGATATTTGCAAAAGTGTTGGCTCGAGAGGCGGAATCACGAAGAACATCGTTCAGCTGATTGAATTCCTCAATAGATTTCTGTTCATGGTTAAAAACTTTTACCACTTTCTGTCCGCTTATGTGTTCTTCAACAAAACCATTCAAAGCGCCGATGGACTGTTGCTGAAGTTTAAAAGCACTTGCAGATTTTTTACCGATTGTGGCAGCCAAAGCCATGGACAAAATCATCAGGACAATCACAACCAAAGTCAAAAGTGGACTCAAAACCATCATCATGGCAAAAACACCTATGACGGATATGAGACTTGAAAAAAGCTGAGGAATTGTCTGGCTCATCATATCACGGATGGTGTCGATATCGTTTGTGTAAAGTGACATCAAATCGCCATGGGTGTGACTGTCAAAATACTTCAAAGGAAGAGTCTCCATTCTTGTGAACAAATCCCTTCTGATCTTAAGTAAGGTGTTTGTTGAAATATGGAGCATGATTCTTGCATTGATCCATGAAGCCAAAGCACCAAGTCCATAAATCACTACCATCAAAAGAATAATCCTTGTGAAAGGTAAAAAATCAACTGCCGAAAGACTTCCAGTGGTTTTAAACTTTTCCGCCAAGGTCACCAGATTGTTGATGGCCGGTTTCAAAAAATAGTCTCCAGCAACCTGAGCTCCGGATGCTATCAAAACGGCAACGAATACAACAACCAAAAGTCCCTTGTAGTTTCCAATATAATTCACAAGACGGCCCAACGTTTGTTTAGCGTTCTTCGGTTTTGCGCCGGGTCCTCCTCTATGTCCTGGTCCTGCCATATTAACTCCTATAAAAATCCCTTGTCAGGGACATCACGATTTATGAAACAGAACACCTCCAAAAATTTTCAGGAGACGTTCAAAGTTATGGGCATCTCTAAAAATTGCAAATTTTAGAAACTCCCTTATCTCAAAACTAATTCTGAGACTGCTGGGATTCGTAGACCTCACGATAGATGCTGTTGTTTTCAAGCAGCTCCTTGTGGGTTCCAACTCCATTGATCTTTCCATTGTCCAATACAAAAATCACATCAGCGTCCTGGACCGAATTGATTCTCTGGGCAATAATAATTTTTGTGGTCTCAGGAAGATTTGATCTTAAGGCCGAACGGATTCTTGCATCGGTAGCAGTATCGACGGCGGATGTACTGTCATCCAAAATCAAAATCTTTGGTTTTTTCAAAAGTGCCCTGGCAATACAAAGTCTCTGTTTCTGACCGCCAGAAAGATTCACGCCACCCTGTCCCAAATCTGTGTCGTAACCGTCGGGGAATGATGAAACAAATTCATGGGCATCCGCTGCTTTACATGCGGCAATCATTTCTTCATCGGAGGCATTATTGTCGCCCCACCTAAGGTTGTCCCTGATGGTTCCAGAGAAAAGCACATTTTTCTGCAGAACAACAGACACTCCATCACGAAGGACTTTCAAATCATATTTCTTGACATCGATTCCACCAACGCTGACAGTTCCAGAAAGAGCATCGTACAGTCGAGGGATAAGGGAAACCAATGTGGTCTTGGAAGAACCTGTGCCGCCGATTATTCCTACCATCTGTCCGCTTTCGATATGGACATTCACATCACTAAGGACACAGTTGTTAGGATCCTTGAGGTAACTGAAATTCACATTCTTGAATTCGATGGAGCCGTTTGGAACTTTTGTAAAAATATTCTGTCCTTCTGGATTTTTTATCTCGCTTTCCTCGTTCAAAACTTCAACCACACGGGCTGTGCTGGCTCTGGACAAAACAAGCATAATGAAGACCATGGACAACATCATCAATGACATCAAAATCTGTCCCACATAGGTGATAAACGAAATCAATTCACCAGTCTGCATATTACCAAAAGCAATCATGCGGCCACCGAACCACAATGCCAAGACGATACAGGAATACACAATAATCTGCATGAGAGGCATATTCAGGATAACCAATTTTTCGGCCTTCAACTGGGCATTTCTAACCGCGTCGGCGGAGTCAAAGAATTTTTTATTTTCAAAATCCTCTCGGACATAACTTTTTACAACACGGATGGCGTTAAGGTTTTCCTGGACAGTGTTGTTCAAGCTGTCGTACATTTTCATCATGCGGCTGAATCTTGGGAATGCGAATTTCATGATCAATGCAAGACACAAAGCCAAAATAGGGATAGCCACAAAGAAAATCGTTGCAAGTTTCATGTTGATTTGGCAGGCCATCACCGTTCCAGCCACCATCATAAATGGAGCACGGAAACACATTCGGATAATCATCTGGTAGGTGTTCTGAAGATTGGTCACATCAGTGGTAAGTCTTGTCACCAAAGATGATGTAGAGAATTTGTCTATGTTCGAAAATGAAAAGGTCTGGATTTTCGCAAAAACATTCCTTCTCAGATTCCTTGAAAAACCTGTAGCACCCTGGGCAGAAAAAAACGCTCCAAGCGCTCCAAAAACAAGAGACACACAGGCAAGACCCACCATAATAAGTCCGACCTTCACTACATAGGCGATATCCTTGTTTGCGATTCCCACGTCCACAAGTTTCGCCATAAACATTGGAATAAGGATTTCCAAAACCACTTCACAGATCATGGAAACCGGGCTAAGTATGGAAAAAACCTTAT
>JAZUEV010000431.1:0-3037 GCA_045640345.1 Treponema sp. | reverse complement strand
ACGTGGAAAAAACTGTCGCACGGAAAAAATACATCCCTCCCTACGACAGCATCTGGCGCATAACAAACGAAAATTTATTCAGAAAAAAGTCCCTATTTTTTTAGGGCTGTTATGGACAAAATCGCTTACGAATGACACAGCTTTTCAAAAAAAAAATATTTTTTTTTATTTTTTTTGGATCAAGAAAAAGGAGGTCTTAGGAAGATACTGCTTTTAGAAATGCCCGGAAAATGCAAGTTATTTTGTTGTAAAGCTTGTCGCATTCCTATAAATAGAAGAAGTTCCAAAAAAAATAATTTCTGTATGTTCCCAAAGAATTTTGACTTGAAAATACGATGTTTTTATCCTTGCGATTTCAATACTAAAACTCGCTGGCTTCTATAAAAATCATTTTTTAGAGATGCCCCATGACATTCGGTTTGCTGCGACTCAAGGTGTTTGTTTTCGAAATTGAATCTAAATATGACGGCTTTTAGAATATCCCAAGCATAAACGTTTGAGTCTCCATGCTCCATAAAAAAGGACCATCCAAAATTGGACAGTCCTGAAATATATTGATTCGTTCCGATGGTGTGTATTTCCCGACGCAATGCGTCGGGGTTCTTTCTTTGGTTGATAGATTTTAGCGTTATTCTTCTTCCGTAAGGCTTAGTTTATAGCTGTATGACCTAAGCTTGTTGTCCAGAAGCACTTCCTGGGGGATACCGTCTTCGTTTAGAGTCATCGTTATGGTTTCAATCACCTTGTCTTTTTTGCTGATCGTCCTTACGATTTTTCCTTCGTCTTCCGAGGATGTGAATGTAAGTCCCGACGCACTGTAGTTTTCTGACAGGCAATCGATGGGGTAGAATATGTTTTCCAGGTCCGAAGCAATGTATTCTCCTTTTACACCACCTGCCACCGCCATGGAGAAGTCCAGTTTGAATCCATCATAGTCAAGACTGCCCATTTCAATTCCAAAGTCGTTCAAGAGGAGCATCGACATTTCCTGGTCGTCCGCATAGAAGTAGGATAGTGCAGAGAAACTTTGCCCTCCAAGATTTGCTGAAAATACATACAAAGCATCCACCACACCTTCCATATACTGAGGCATAAGAAGTTTGACTTTGTTTGTGTTTGTGACGTAAACTTTACCTAGATTGTTGGCAGTTGCCAGGGAATTGCTGGTTGTTGCACAGGATGTCATAAAACCTGCCGCGACCAATACCAATCCAAGTACAAAACTTCGTAATGTTTTCATAGACCAATCCTAGAACACAGTTCCAATGTAAGCCGCAATCAATCCTACGCAGATTGAAAGACCCAACGTATGGACTGGAACAAAGGAACTCAATGCCAATGCCCCAAATGATATTGCCGTTGTCACAAAAGAAATAATAATTCCGAATGGTTCCAGCTTAGTATGGTCTTGGTCCTTGTTTGATTCGTTCGTGTGCTTCATGTTTTCTATCATATAAATCATGTAGTCGAGACCCAATCCAAACACAAGTATCATACCTGTTGCACAGAAGAATTCTATTCTATTTCCAGTCAGAAGGAATACATCCAGAATCGTAAGAACGCTCATCAGAGGAATTCTTGCAATCTTAATAGTCTGTCTCCATGGATAGAAGAACTTAAGCACTATGACGATTATCAGATAGGCTACGGCGAAAAGTATGAACAATTGTTTTGTAAGCTTGTCCAAACCTCTTCCTAGGTCAGCATTTTTGTCTTCAAAATAAACTTTATCATATTTAGCTGCCAAACCTTTGTAGTCTATATCGCCTTTCATTGTTACAGGCAAAATCACAGAACAATAATTGCTGTCAATTTTTCCAAGCCATAATGGAGAAATGAGCTGAGAAATTTCTTCAGGCATCGTAATATTTTCTGGACTAAGAATATTCTTTTCAGCTTCTTTTATTTCTTTTTCTATGATTCCGCTGTATTCAGGTTCGATTCCCAACATATCGAGTTGGTCTGGGAGCAAAGGTAAGAGATTTTTGCAAGCTTGAATAGATTTAAGTTGCGCTGTCTTGGATGGAATGAATTTCGATGTAGCGACGTAGCCATATCCAATCCGACCTTTTCCAAGTTCATCCAATTCTTTGCAGATTTTAGCTTCCTTTTCCAGTACTTCATCGATAGTTTCGGCACTTACAATAAACCAACCTTTTGGGTCATAGTTTGTTACTGCAAGCCTTGTGTTGTAGTCTACCAGAATTTCTCCTTCCATTTCGTACAACTTCGCAGTGTTGTTTTCAATGCGAAGATTTTTAATGTTGAAAACCAAAATGGTTGCAAGAACTGTGAACATTGCAATTGTTACGATTGTTCTTGATTTATGGCTATTCTTCAATGGAGACCTGTGGTAAAGCTTGAGCATAGGGATGCTTCTTTTTTCAGTCTTAGGTAGTTTGAACATTGGATAGATACATGTGACCGTAAGGAATGAGCTGAAAATACCTATAGAAGAGAATACTCCCATCTGCTTTAGGAGATTGAATGGTGCAAAAAGAAGTATTATGTAGCATATTACTGTGGAGCACAAAGAAAGAACCAATCCTTTTCGCAGGTGGGTTCGTATTTCCGCTCCAGAGTTCAGCAAAAGATTTCCCTTCCAATTCATAAAAAAGTGTAGACAGTAGTCAATACACGATCCAATGAGGGATGTCCCCAAAAGAACTGTGAGTATATGAATCTTTCCAAAGACTGTGTGGGTTGCACAGATTGCAGTTACCATGGATATAACTATGGACAGAAGAGATGCCAAAAGAGGTACTTGATTTCTGAAAATAATCAAAAGTATTATTGCGACAATTGTCAATGATACTGAAGATATGATTCCGATTTCAAATACGGCGTTGTTGGAACTTTGATGGCTTGTGATTGGAACTCCAGAGAATGCAATATCTATGCCATCTTTTTCCAAAGGAAAGCATGTGTCATAGATAAGGGAGACACCATTTTTTTTGGTTGCAATGGCCGCTCCTTCTTTGCTCAACATTACATTGAGAAATACATACCATTTTCCGTCTTGCTGAGTTGCAAGTAC
>JAZUEV010000430.1:0-3167 GCA_045640345.1 Treponema sp. | reverse complement strand
TATAATAAATTGATTCTTCAGAAATCTTGTGACTGAAAAAAACTCTTATAGTTGAATCTTTAAAAGTTCCTGAAGCTTTATATCTTGGCGAATATGTAAGCACATTTGGTCGATTTGCACAAAGAGGTTTAATTTCAATATCCTTCGGCAATTTAAGGACTGTAAAATTTGTTTCGGGAGAATATAAATCATCAAAATCAAAAAATTCGGCAGTCTGTTGATCCGTGTAAGGAAGTTTTGTTTTTGTATTAACCGTCTGCCATTTTAAGAATTTATATCCAGAATATTCCGAAAAAGAAAGATTTATTTTATCTGTGTGCTTTAAAATAATTTCACCACTGGGAGCAATTTTTCCGTCCTTAGATGAAAGAATGGTTTTTATTTCACCAGATGTGGCATAGTCAATCGCATTGGAAAGTTTGTCTTTAAAGTCGGTTCCATTTAAGTTCGAACATGAAAAAAAATTTATAGCCGCCAAACAAAAAAACACAACAAAATCAATTGAAAGAATTTTACGGTTCATAAATCCTCTTGATGATAAATTCTCTCAAACCCTGCAACCGTTAATATAATAGAAGATTTTTTGATTTTTTTTAAGTATTATTTGAAATTTTATTTTACTTTTATTGATTTTTTTATTATTTTATAAATAGTTTTTTTATTGGAGTTTATTTTGAAAAAGAAAAATTTTGTTGCACCATTGATTTTGGTTTTAGGACTTTTGACAATTTTTTATGTGTTTTTTGCTGACAAATTGTTCGGTGGAAAATACATTGACGAATCTTACACAAATTTTTATCAACAGATAACAGAGGGACAGATTGAATCTGTAACCATTGATTCAAAAAAAATCACTTATACAAAAAAGGGGACAGATGAAAAATTCCAGACAGAAAATCCTCAATCCCCTACTTTGCATGAAAAACTTTTGCTCAACAATGTGTCCGTCAAAATCGCTGCGGATGGTGAACAGATTTTTTCAAATATAATGGATATTGTTTTTTACGCATTTTTTGTTTTCATCATAATTTTTGCTTTTAGGAAATTTATTTCTCCAAACACTTTCAAGGTGGTCAAAAAAACTGGTGTCACTTTTGATAATGTGGTCGGCATGGATTCTCTAAAAAAAGATATGGTCCAGATTATGGATATTATGAAAAATCCTGTGGAATATGCAAAAAAAGGGGTCAGAATGCCTAAGGGAATTTTACTTGAAGGAGCGCCTGGAAATGGAAAAACTCTTTTTGCAAAAGCTCTTGCAGGAGAAGCTAAAGTCAATTTTATTCCAGCAAAGGCAACCGATTTTGAAAGCATGTTCATGGCGATTGGTCCTATGAAAGTTAAACTTCTTTTTAAGAAAGCTAGACGAAAAGCTCCGTGTATTGTTTTTATTGATGAGTTTGACGGTATCGGGACAAAGCGTAATTATTCGGGGTCTGCGATTGAAACGGAAAACACTAGAATTGTTACAGCGCTTTTGAATGAATTGGATGGATTTGAACCAACAAATGGAGTTTTGGTCTTGGCAGCTACAAACAGTATTTCAGCACTGGATGAAGCATTGATTAGACCAGGTAGATTTGATTCAAAAGTCTCCGTCCCTTATCCTGATGAAAAATCCAGATGCCAGCTCATAAAAATGTACACAACTGGAAAATCAATGGACACCGATTGTAGCCCCGAAAATCTTGCAAAAAAATTCAACGGTTTCAGTTGTGCAAAAATTGAGTCTGTCCTGAACAAAAGTTATTTGATTGCCAGTCAAAGAGGAAAAAATTCAGTGTCATTGGATGAAATTGATCTAGCTTTGAGGGAATGTTAATCGATACTTGGGCTTTCCAATTAGTATCATTTCGAACTGGTTTCGGAATCTCTAAATGTTTATATTACATTGAGTTATAGAGATGCTGAAACAAGTTCAACATGACAAAATAATGGAAGTCTCTAAAAATTGCAATTTCAAGGTTTTAAACTCGTCAGGCATCTATAAAAAGTATTTTCAGAGATACCCTAATACTTTTTCAGTAAATACTATTTAACCGTCCTACAAATTCTAAATCCAACATAGTTGAATGTGGCAAAAGGGTTCGCAGTTTCACGATAGTCCAACGAACAATAGGACTCGTGACTAAAACCTCCGCCACGGATTACTTTGTTTGATTTTGTGTTGGCGACCTCTTGAGCAGTTGCATCTTTTGCAAAGGAGTCCCAGCACCACTCCCAGACATTTCCGCTCATGTCGTAAATTCCAAGGTCGTTTGCTTTTTTTGTGGCAACAATGTGACTTTTGGCAAAACTGTTATATTCGCTCCAGGATACTTCATCCAAATCATCGGATCCACTGTATTTATATGAACGATTCAATTTTCCGCCACGAGCAGCATATTCCCATTCAACTTCTGTCGGCAATCTAAATCCATTTGCAGAAAAATTACACTTCAAATCACCATTAATCTTTTTTCCACCGACAACATAATTCCATTTTTTTGGATCGGTTTTTCCATTCAGACTGTAGCAAGGTTCCAAACCTAGTACTATGCTTAACTCATTACAAAAATAGACAGCATCAAACCAATTTATTCGTTCGACAGGAAATTGTTTTCCAATATTATGACTAGGTGCAGATTCCATTACCTCCATGTACAACTTTTGAATCACTTCCACGCTACAAATTTCAAAATCATTTACATAAGTTGGATTTCCACCAAAGGAACCATTTTTTCCATAGTCAAAAAATCCACCGTCAAGTTTAATCATATCAATATTTACGGTCTTATATTTGAAGCGAGTTACATTTTCCTGATTAATATCCACCTGTCCAAACTCAATATCTTCCAGGTCATCATTGAACAATTGACGAATCCAATCATCATTATCAATATCATTATCGTTTTGGTCGCTTAGATTGTATGCAAATACATCATCACCTTCATCAAATTCGAGGTCAATATTTGAATATTCAAAAAAATCATCGGGAGTATCAAGAAAATCTGCCATTACATCTTCATTAGCAAAATATGGCAAATCAAATTCAACAGGCTCCCAACGAGCAGATTGAGCAAAAACTGTTCCACAAAAGAGCAGCAAAATAAAACTAATTTTTTTCACCACAAACATCTCCTCTTTTTAATAATCTCTTCTATTATAACATCTTTTGCTTAAAAAAA
>JAZUEV010000429.1:0-2830 GCA_045640345.1 Treponema sp. | reverse complement strand
AATTCTGTAAGGTATGTGGAAAGGAACTAACATCATTGTCCAATGAAAATCTAGAAGAGAGACAAAATGTACTTAGAGGAAAAGATTTTTACTTTTTGTTATTCGCTATTATTTTTATGGGCATAGCAGTTGCACTGTCCTTCGGTCATTACAAAACGACCGTACCATATTTTTTCTTTTTCAAAAAAACAAAAGAAATAAACATAAAACCTGACATGATAAGTACACTGTGTGCAGCAGGAATCTACACAGCAATGCTTGTTAGAGGTATATTTAAACTCAATCTCACAGACGATGGTGGTAAAAATATTATTCTAAAAATAATTCTTCTTATCTTAAATCTATTGTATTTAAGTTCATTTTTACATATTTTCTTGGACGGAAAACCTCTTTTTAAGCATGGACCTGTATGGTTGACTCCAGAATCAATTGCAATTTTTGCAGTTGTTTTAACTTGGATAGGAATGAAAATTGTTGCTGGATATATTTGGATTCTTTTATTGATATTAGTAATTCCTCGTCTAGGGTATGTAAACAATGCAATGGGTTTTGCAGGGGTTGTTTATATAATTTGTGGTTATGTATCATTTATTCTACAGGTACGAACTCAGCATGCAATTCAAAAATTTGGAGCGTCGTTTGTCAATGATTTCAGAGTTGCAACCTCTGCTATTGGATAGGATATTCATTTTGCCAACGAAAATACAAAGGCACTTTATTAATCTCCACATCTCTTTAATCCCACAACTTTTTCTAATACTGTTTTATGGAAGACAAAATGAAAACAATATTTTATAAAACCTTGTGGGACATTCTGCTGAGTATGACAACACCAAGGTTTTGATTTCAAGAACGCCACTGCAACTTTTTCAAACTTTGGTGGGTGTCTAAAGTGATTAATTTTTAAATCTCCCCCTCCACAAATAATCGTTCACACAAAAAAAGAGGGCTTAAGAAAAACAATTTTCAAAAGTCCTCTTTTATGAATTTCGATTACCAGCTAAAGCTTACTCGTCCCAAGACAAATCTTCTTTTGCTTCTGATGCACGGTTGGATGCTGTGGATACGCTGTTTGAAAGTCCACCATCTCCGTTGACTTTTCCTGCCGCCGCTATGGATGCTTTTTTAAGACCGGTACCTTTTGTAATAAAGGAATCTACAGGACCACTTTTCATGGCCTTTATAGAATGGACTTTTCCATCTGCGTCTGTAAGTTCCACTGATGCATGAAGAGCAATCTTGATTACAGTCTGACTTGTAATCTTGTCTCCAACCTTCAGTTCCTTAAAAACTCCGTTGGATGCTTCGTAATCCACTTTTCCTGCAGTCTTGCTGACAACAAAATCTTCTGCGAAAAGTGCCATGCTAAACAATCCTGCCATCATTACGATGCTAAAAATCTTTTTCATCCCTTAACCTCTCTAGTACAATAATATACTAATTTATCTTTTGTTACAACTGTTTACCTCTAAAAGTTAAATTTTTAGAGATGACCAGATCCTATTTCAAATATTTGATAACCTCCGATTCATTAGGCAATTCAAAATCCACATCGGAATCTGGAATGCTCAATGGTGAATACAGTTTCCATGCTTCATGTACTGGAATAATAGCCGCATCTTCTCCAGCTTTTCTCCACTGATACGCTCCCAAAGTTTTTGCCTGCTGGAAAGTATCACGACACAATGTTATTTCAATTGGAATCCATACTTTATCTTCCCAGATAATATATTCTCCATCGCTGAGCTTTGATGCAGAATCTACGGAATAACCAGAGTCGAATGCCATGTAGATATGACCAGGAATTGTAATCATAGCGGTTTCAATTCCCAAAGCCTCCAACAGAGAACAGTTGAGGATTGTCAAGTCGTCACAGTCTCCACCATGGTAGAGCAATGTCTGGTAAGGGAACTGGAGGAAGTCTATGCTTGCAGAACCAATGTTATCAGTAAAAGCACTTGATGGGTCAACAACATAGTTGATTCCAAAGGCCTTTAGAGCTGCAAAAATTCCACGAGCATATTGAATGTTCACGCTTTCGTATTCGTTTAATCGATTCTTCATAATCAACTGAAGATATCTGGCAAATCTGTTGGCGCTTGCATCCTTACCACTGATGAATGTGGTCGCTCGTCTGTCGTCTTCCCATGACATATTGTTTCGTCCCAATGTGTCAAACTGCAATGTCTCTTTATATTCAGTCTTTACTCCAAGATTCTTGTAAGAAACTGTTACTATTGCGTTGGTCCTATGAGGAGTGATGGTGTTCAAAATATTTTCATTAAAGAACGCCTTCAAATCCACAGAGAATTCTTCTCCCGATGCAATAACATCAAATGTCTCTACAACATTTTCATTGGTCATAAATTCCTCAATATAAATACTGACCGCCACATCGTTTATGGTATTTTTTTCATTGTTGACAAAAGTGACTGTTCCAAATTTGTTGTCGTCATAGAAACTGTAGAATACCGGGAAGATAGGGTCTAGTTCCTGTGATACCAATTTTACAGCAGGTTTGGCGAACAAGGACTTGGACAGGTTAAGATGAACACCCACTCCTGCCTGAATTTCGTGCATGAAAGTTTTATCGCTTCCATAATACTTGTATCCAGCAAAAATTCCTGCTGACAGATATGGAAGGACATAAAAATTCGCACCAAGTTTTCCACCAATGGAATATCCTGTAGCTGAAGGAAGTCTGTTGGCATCGTTTTTTGGGATAGTCCACAATCCTCCTGTCAGTTCTGCGTTCAAACTGAATCGGTCAAGAAACATAAATTCATAGCCTGCACCAAGGTTCATATCCCACAAGGATAGGGGAGAAAGA
>JAZUEV010000428.1:0-10922 GCA_045640345.1 Treponema sp. | reverse complement strand
CGCATTTCCCATAAAAGTCCAAAAGAATTAACAGTTTTCCTTAAACAACATCAAAACGAATATGATGGCGATGCGGTCATAAGACTTGAAAGACTTTTTGAGAAGTATGACTTAATCCAAGAAGAAATCGAAAAATACAATCATGCGAAAAATATTTCTGAAGCATTTAACAAAGCCCAAAAACTGAATTTTATTTCTGGCTCAAATTTGAAGAAGAAAGAAATTGAAAATATTCAAAAAGAAATCTCAGAACTTGAAGAAAAAAATGAAATAATCTGTAACAATTCAAGTTCTGAGCAATTGGCAAGTTTAGACAAAGAACATGCTGTGAAAGCTGCTAAAATACAAGGCAATTTGCAACCACTGCGTTCAAAAAGAACAAAAATTTTGAACAAGATAGAATCGACACAAAAAACTCTTGATGGATTAATGATTCCTACAAAGGAAGAAATGGAAGTTTTAAAAACATTTTTTCCAAATGCTAACTTAAAAAAGCTTTATGATATTGAAGAATTTCACTTCAAGATGAGCGAAATTTTATGTAAAGAGTTGAAATATTCATTACTGCAATTGCAACAGGAGTTAAAAAATGTAGAATCTCAAATATTCTCTGCTGAAACAGAATTACAATCTATAACTCCAGGTAAAGCTTTGCCAAAAGCCGCATACTCAGAATATGCAAACAACTTTTCAAAAATTCTAAAACTAAGAGAAAAATTAGAAAATTTTGAGAAAGGAAAGGAATTAAAGCTTTCATCAGATAAATTAAGGCAAGATTTGTTTATAAAAGAAATTGATATTCTTAACCAGATTTCAAATACAATTAATTCAACTATGGGTAATTACAATTCTCAAATTCAAGGCGGAAAATGGAAAAATCCTACAATTCATTTTGAAATGCCGAAAACAACTATGGCTAAGGGTATCTCAAATTATAGATTGTCTTCTGAAAATGACCGAGGGGACGGAACACAGGGAGCTGATGTTATTCTATTTGATTTATCTGTTCTTAATTTAACAAAATTGCCCTTCATAATTCATGATGGATTTGTAAGAAATGAAGTTGATCTTGAAAGAGAGCAGGATTTTATCAAACTCTATTCATTACAAAAGAATAAGCAAATTTTTACTGAGTTTAATGGATTGGAGAAATACTCTAAAGAAACCCAAACAATTATTTTGAAATCCAAGGTAATAGAACTTGGTAATGGAGATAATTCACTTTATGGGAAATCTTTTGCTGTAAAATAATTCGTTCCTAGCAATGAATTTGTTGTATTTGTACAAAATTAGGACAAATAGGAGTGTTTATCATTCAAAGAGGATAATTTAGCAATGGAACATAACGAATTAGTTCAAGCTCCCAAATGTATTATACACCTTTATCACATTCCCCCAAATAAAAAGTGGAAGTGATTTTTGTGAATGGTGGATATTGATATAGTGAAGAAATTTCCAGTCGACTGTACGGATTCGACCGATTTTTATCAGTTTTTTGTCAGAATCAGCAAAACCCATCTTCGCCCCGAAAATTTCTGTACAAATCTATCCACCAATGACGCAACCAAGATTCTAGGATTCCACACCAACAAAGATGATTTCAGGTTCCAAAACAAAACCCGTATTCTCCACAACCCTTGCCTTTACATGTTCAACCAAGCTTTCCACATCCTTTGCGGTAGCGTTACCCATGTTGATTATGAAATTTCCATGCCACAAAGAAACCTGGGCACCACCAATCTTGTTTCCCTTGAGACCAACTTCATCAATGATTCGTCCACTTGGTTTTCCATAGTCGTGGTTGTTTTTAAACACACTTCCAGCACTTGGAGCCCTGAACTGTCCCTTGTTGCGTCGGTCTTCCTCATAATAACTGTTTTTCTTTGTCACATAGTCACAGAAAGCAGGTCCAGCATAAAGTCCACCGCTGACATAAACATCCAAGCCCCGAAGGGAAATGGTCACGGAAGTTATTATCCACTTTTTTCCTTGGAAAGGGGACTTCTTGTAAGACCAATCCCCTGGTGAAAATGTATATGTATCAATAACATCCAGCTCGGAGATTTCGTAGGTCTCTTTTTCATCCAAATCAGTTGGCAGACAATCCAAATCCACATAATTTACTGACTGTATAATAGAAGAAAAATCTTTTTCATAGCAGCGTGCGTTCATGTAGACAGCTCCACCAAAAGTCCCTGGCAATCCAGAAAAACTTTCCACACCGATAATTCCATAGCGGGCGCACCAGGATGTAAGTTCCTTGATTGTGGTTCCAGAACCAGCGGTCAGGCTAATCTCCACAGCCTCTTTTACCTCAGGAAAGTCCTCAAGTTCAAAGGGTTGGGCTTTTCCAGGTTCGACAGTTATGTCATGGAGTCCATCGGTTGCTATCACTGCACCAGGAATGCCTCCGTCGCGAACAACAGTATTGCTACCACCGCCAAGGACAAAAATATCCACGCCATCCCTTTTCAAAACAGATGCAGCCACAGCCAAGGATATCTGGTCGTTTGGTCGGATGAACATTTCAGCAGGTCCACCTACTTTCATTGTGGTAAAATCTTTAAGGGGCACATTGTACTCAACTGTACCATTGAACAGTGGAGAGTTCTTGATATTTTCGCCTGTTTCTCGTATGCTAGTATTCATATAATCACCAATTTTTTGATATAATCTTCTATAAGGAGTCTCTAAAATCAATTTTTAAAGATTCCCTATATATTTATTATACATAAACATTTAAAAAAATCGAGTGGTAACGGACTTACGCTCAATTTTTGGAGGATTCTATGGCTTTGAAGTTATATAACACAATGGGTCGCCGCATGCAGGATTTTGTTCCTATGAAAGATGGATATGTTGGATTCTACGGTTGCGGTCCAACTGTTTACAATTATGCTCACATCGGTAATCTGCGTGCATACGTTTTTTTGGACACCTTGGATAGGACTCTTACTTTCCTGGGTTACGACAAGAAGCATGTTATGAATATCACCGACATTGGACACTTGACAGGGGATGCCGACGCTGGTGAAGACAAGATGCTCAAGACTGCAAAGGAGCGCCATGAGTCAGTTCTGGAAGTGGCTCGTTTTTATACAGAAGCTTTCTTCAATGATTTGGACAGGCTGAACATTATCCGTCCCGATGTGGTTTGTAAGGCAACAGAGCATGTGAACGAGATGATTGAACTTATCAAGAGGATTGAAGCTAACGGTCATACATACATGGCAGGCGGAAATCTTTATTACGATGTCACAACCTACGATCATTATGGCGATTTGGCTTGTCTGAATCTGGATGAACTTAAGGCGGGGGCTGGAAAGCGTGATGTGGTTGTTATTGATGAAAACAAGCGCAACCCAGCTGATTTTGTACTTTGGTTCACCAAGAGCAAATTTGAAGACCAGGCTTTGACTTGGGACAGTCCTTGGGGTCGTGGATATCCTGGTTGGCATATTGAATGTTCTGCCATGAGCATGAAGTATTTGGGCGAGCAGTTCGACATCCATACAGGTGGAATCGACCATGTTCCAATTCACCACACAAACGAAATTGCCCAGAGCGAAGGTGCCACAGGTAAAAAATGGGTCAACTATTGGCTCCACAACGAATTTTTGGTAATCGCAAAGGATAAAAAATCAGCTGACAGTGGCGACGGTGAAAAAATGTCCAAATCATCAGGAAACTTCCTCCGTCTCCAGTCCCTCATCGACAAGGGGTACGACGCTCTTGATTACAGACTTTTCCTCTTGGGAAGCCACTACCGAAAACAGGTGTATTTTTCTTGGGACGCAATGGATGGAGCAAAAAATGGACGCGCATCACTTTTGCAGAAGGTCGTAAAGCTTATCAACGCAGCAGGAAAGGATTTTGCATCGGCTTTGGCAGATAAGACCTACGCAAAGGGTCAGGCAAAGGATGTTTCAGCACTTGGAGAGACTGCAAAGAAATATATCGAAGATTTCCAGACAGCTTTGGAAAACGATTTGTCTTCCCCAATGGCGCTCAGTTGTTTGCAGAAAGCGGTAAAAGATTCAAGTCTTGATGCAAAAGAGGCATTGGAATTGGTTTCACGAATGGATTCAGTCCTTGGATTGAAGTTGGTCCCATCGGCAATGGATATTATAAAAAATCAGAAGTCTGAAAATCAGAACGCACATGCAGATGATCCAGAGGCAGCAGAGATTGACCAGCTTGTGGCACAGAGGACCCAGGCAAAAAAATCAAAGGATTGGGCTTTGGCAGACAAAATCCGTGACGAACTTACAGCAAGGGGCATTGTTGTAACAGACACACCAAACGGTCCAACTTGGGCTAGAAAATAGACCTACTTTTTGCCGAAAATTTGGTTATTGGTCTGTAACTTACAAAAGGATGCAATGTTATGAATAGTAAAGAGCCAACAGGGGAAATCCATTGCGAAGATCCCGATGACTTTAAGAAACTTTATGAGGCGACCATGCAACTGCTTTTCAAAGTTTCCTACCGTATTGTTGAAGACGAGGAAGCGGCGGAAGATTTGGTGCATGATTCCTACATCAAGGCAAATGAAAAAAAGATGGTTTTCCCATCCATGGACGATGCAAAGTTTTGGTTGATTCGTGTTGTAAAAAACGCATCCCTCAACTATGCAAAAAGAAAAGTCCGGGAGTCCAAGGCATATCACAAGGTGCTTTATGAAAGCAGACAGCACATGGACAGCGGTGAAGTTGATTTACTGAAATCAGAGACCGTCGAAAAAGTCAAGGCAGCCCTTGAACAGCTTCCACCAAAAATGAAGGAAGTCTTGGTACTCAGGGAATACGCTGGCTTGAATTATAAAGAAATTGGAGAAACACTTGGAATAACAGAGGGCAACGTAAAGGTCCGAGTTTTCCGAGCAAGAGAGCAAATACAAAAAATCATAGGAGAAGACGATGTCTACATGCCCTGAAAAAGATATTCATTCAATCTACCTTGATGGTGAGTTGCCAGCATCCTACGCAAAAAAATATGAGGAACATCTGGAAACTTGCGAGAACTGTCGCAAATATTACGAAAGTCTCAAAAAACAGCACTCCACTTTTGTCGCTGACTCAAAAAATATTGAGCTTACCCAGGCAGAAATGGACAAAAGTTGGGAAAGACTTCAGGCTCGCATGTCATTCTCCAAACACACAAAACAGAGCAACGTAATCGAATTCAAAGATTGGGCAAAAACAGCAGTTCCGGCAGTTGCAGGTGCGGCAGCGGCTTTGGCTTTGGTTTTCATCCCCATGAGCAACAATGTAAAGAAGAACGGTCCTATAAGTCCGACATCTTATTTTACACCGGTTGCAAATGTGGATTTAGTTTCACCAAGCACGGCCGTTTTCCAGGCAGATGGAGAGATTTATTCGTCATCAGTGTCAAAGATTTTTTCAAGTGGAGAAACCTTTGTGGGCAACAATGATGCGTTGAAGGCTTTCAATTCAAATATGAATACAGTCTCCTACAATCCAAACAATGCAAGAAGACATTCAAACACAGCAAGAAAATTCGCCAGCTACGATGTTTTTACTCCTGTGCCACAAAAGTCTATGACCAAGGAATCACAAAACGAATTTTCCGTTGAGTTCCCCATGGACAGCATTGGATTCAATTTTCAGGACGAGCTCAAGTGAAATTTTTTAGCACCATAAAAAGACTTTACCAAAGTTCACCGACGGCAAGAATTCTTACATTTATAATTTTTATAGGAATCCTTGCCAGTGTTACATCTTTGTCAGGCAAAAAAAAGATTGGAAAACCTCAAATCTCCTCAATAAATCCCCCAATAGCTTCCCCGGGGGATATTGTTGTTATTGAAGGAAAAAATTTTGGCTCAACAAGGGACAGTTCTTTTGTTGAAATCGCTGGTTCAAGGGTCACGGCAAGTGGATATAGGGATTGGGATGACAAGACTATTGAATTTACAGTCCCCAGCAATGTCCAGGACGGATTGGTTGTTGTCCAAACTGCAAGTGGTCGATCAGAACCAACATTTTTTGCGAAAGAAGATTCCATCCCTGTAGCGGTCAGAACTGATTTTAGGGCGGCTGTTCCATTGATTGAATCCATCTCACCAACCACAGCAAGAATCGGGGACACCATTTCAATTCATGGATCAAATTTCGGAAACCTCCGTGGCAATTCAACAGTCTATTTTTCCGCCAACAGAGACGAATCAGCAACAAAAGTTCCGTCAGAGGAAAATGGATTCAACCCAAATTTTATTTCTGCCAGCGAATCAGATTACGACTTTGAATATTGGACAGACAGTGAAATCCGTGTCCATGTTCCGGATGGAGCAACCAGCGGACAAATTTATGTAGCCACAGACAAAGGAAATTCTTACAAGCAGAATTTGGACATCACTTATCCAGCGGGACAAAAACTGTTGACCGATGCCCGAACCTATGTTTTGCAAATAAGCGCGGACATTCAGAACAGGGGTCTTGAAACAAGCACGGTAACTCTTTATGTTCCACGACCTTCTGTGTCAGTCTCTCAGCCGGCAGTTGTGTTGAACGAAGTAAGCCCCACTCCTCTTATTCAGGACGACCCTTACGATGTTATCCATTCCATACAGATGAGTCCAACAGAAAATCCTCGTGTCCGTGTGAACCAGAATTTTGTTGTCACATCTTTTTCTCAGCAGTCGCAAATCAAGGGTGAAAAAATCACCAACAGCCATGAAAGTTCCAGACTTATGTACACTGTCTATACAGCTCCAGACCAATGTGTGCCGTCGGACAACCAAGCTGTCATTGATTTGGCGGAAACAATCGTAGGAAAAAATAAAAATCCTTACATCCGTTCCCAGTTGATTTACAACTACATGATTGATAATTTCAAAATCATAAATACAGTCAGGACTGGAGATGTGAGTCCCCTTGATTTGATTGAAAAAAAATCTGGAGACGCTTACGATTTTGCGATTATTTTTACGGCTCTTTGTCGGGCAATGAATATTCCTGCAGTTCCAGTCAGCGGTATTTTGGTGGAATCAAATTCAACTACAAAAAATCATTGGTGGACAGAAATTTATTTTGAACATTATGGATGGTTTCCAGTTGATGTTTCTTTGGCGGCGGGACTTCCTTACAAGGGATTCTCGGAAATCAAAAATCCTGTGGAATATTATTTTGGAAATTTGGACGGACAGCATATAGCATTCAGCAGAAAATGGAACAATCTAAAAACATCCATGGACAGTTCGAAAACTATTTTCCGTCCGAGAAGTTATGCACTGCAATCAATCTGGGAAGAAGTCAATTCCACGGAAGGCAACTATAGTTCATTGTGGAACGACCCAGTGGTGGTAGGCATCTACGGATTGGTCAGTTATTAGGGCATCTCAAATTTTTTTAGAGATTCCCCTTAAAATAAAAACAGTTCGAGGAGTCATCCTTGCACATTCACTTAGGTGAGTTTTATTGGAGGATATTATGGTAACAAAAGTTTTAAGTGTTGGTGGTTCAATTATTGCACCCGACAAACCAGACGTTGGGTTTTTGACAGAATTTACAAAAATGGTTTCCGATTGGCTTATGAAAAACAGTGAAACCAGATTGGTCTTGGTCGCTGGAGGTGGAGCACCTGCTAGAGTCTATCAAAATGCATACAGAGACGTGGCAGCAAATTATACCGATGAACAGAAAAAGATTTCCTCATTCAAAGATGATGATGAGACAAATTATTATTGCGACTGGATTGGTATTATGGCAACCAGACTTAATGCACAACTTTTGAAAACATGTTTCGGTTCATTGTGCAAAAATGATGTCATCACAGATCCAACAAAAGCTCCTGACAATTTTGAAGGTCGTGTAATGGTGGCGGCAGGATGGAAACCAGGTTTTTCAACTGACAACGATGCCGTTCTTTTGGCAGAAAAATATCATGCGGACACAGTTGTAAATCTTTCCAACATCGAAAAAGTTTACACAGACGACCCTCGCAAAAATCCAGACGCTAAACCTTTGGACACAATTTCATGGGCTGATTTTAGAAAGATGGTTGGCGATGAATGGGTACCTGGAAAGAACTGTCCATTTGATCCAATCGCCAGTAAAAAAGCAAGTGAACTTGGATTGACCGTTATTTGCGCAGGTGGAAAAAATATTCAAAACATCAGATCAATTTTGGATGTCAGCGACTATTTTGGAACAACAATCAAATAAGCCATGCAAAAAAAATTCATTCGCACTTTATGCTTGTTGATTTCGACTCTTGTTTTGTTTAGCTGCTCAACTTTGCCACCTTTGGATTCTATTCCTGAAGAACCAGAGATTGAAAAGGAACCAATTTCCAGAAATCTTTCGGACAAAGGTATAAAAAACAGTCAGCAGCTTTACGAATTTTTTATGGACTCAAATCCAGATGCCGATTCAGAACAGATTCAGCGGATGGTGGATTTTTATATCCAAGAAGCAACCGTAGAAGGAATCAACAGCGATTGTGCGTTTGTACAAATGTGTCTGGAAACAGGTTTTCTTAGATTCGGTGGACTTGTGACTCCAGACATGCACAACTATTGTGGACTTGGCTCCATCGATGCCGAACATACTGGCGAAAGATTTGACACAGAACAACTTGGTGTCCGAGCGCATATCCAACATCTCCACGCATACGCAACAACCGAAGATAAAACATTGGTCAACGAATGTATCGACAACAGATATAAATGGGTCCGTCCTCGTGGAAAAGCTCCAGATATTTTTGGCCTAACAAAAACATGGGCAGCAGATCCTGAATATGGCAACAAATTGGACTCACTTTTGACAAGGCTTGAAGAATTTTAACGAATCAAAATCTTGCACCAAAACTGATTGTCGGAATCATTTTTACTACATTTCCAAAACCAATCTGTCCCATGACATTTTTTCTTACACTTGGATCGAACGCACCATCGTTAAATCCTGCGATATTAAAATCAAAAACACCAGAAACAAAAATCTCAAAACGATTTCGTGGTTGAAAAAGTAAAGAGAATTTTATTTGCGGAACAAAATTAAATCCCCTGCCCTCCACATCTTCAAAAACATAAATCAGTCTTGAATAAATTTCCGCGCTCAACATAATATTTGCGAACAAATCATTTTGATGACCAATGCCCGGCGAAAATTCAACAAGGGATGCAAAATTATTTAGCGGTTGCATTGTAAATAAACTTCCATAAATATTTCGATTTCCCGCATGAACGCCCAAGAAGATTTGGTTGTCAATGTCATAGGAAAGTTCAGCTTTCACCAAAAATTTGTCTTGCTGTTTTAGTTCCCCTTTTTGAGTCCAATTTTTTAAATCATCACCATAGATATTTTCAAAGACGATTTTCTGGTCATCAATATTTTTTCCGATATTAAATTTCAATCCATTATCAATATGGGGATACAAATTCTTTTTAGGGGTCTCATCAATAAAATGTCCCTGCGCATCATAATATTCAAAATTGTAAGAAACAACAGTCGGAAAAAGACTGCTTTTTTTTATGACCACATTAAATTCTCTATCACTCGGAAAACCGACTGCAATTTTTTTACCTTGAACTGGCATAGCAGCCAAGGGAATTTTTGTTTGGTCATATTGAATTGCTCCATCAAGAATTTTCAAAAGACGATTTCCATTTTCATCAAAAATTGCGCAATCATAATAACCATCCAAAATCAATTGTGAAAAACCCAATTCAGAAAACGCATCTTTTTCATCCAAGGCCATCAGATATGAAAAATAAATTTCTGCGCTGTGCATGTTGGAAAGAAAATCTCCAAAATAATCATAGACACCGTTGCTAACAAATTTTACCACAGTAGACAGCAATGCAATATCAAAAACTTCATCCAATTCAAATTGCTTATCTTTTGGAAAAACTTTTTTTATCATCGTCTTGCTTTGTTTTGGAAGATTTAAAAATCCTTTGTAATATTTGTCCAAACTTTTATATGTGCCCGTAACCAATCGCGAAAATTGACTTTGCAAAAAAGGGCCAGTCCTTAACGACACATAATCCTTGTCCATCATTTGCACAAAAATTTTGTTCACAGCAGGAAAATAAATTTCACTATATTTTTTTTCATCCACATTCCAGGCATTTGAAAGAACACGATTGTGTCCATACTTTTTAAAATTCCAACCTCCTCGATTTGGTGGCAACGACGGAACAAAGTCTTCACCATTAATTATGTTCCATATAAATCCATAATCATCTTCATTGATTTGGTCTTTTGTCTGAATGGAATTTGGACAAGCAATTGTGTAAATAAAAAAATTTTCTGGATTGAACATTTTTTCATCGCACAATTTTTTTCCAAGCAGATTTGAAATAGCGGCGCCACGACTGTGACCTGTTATAAAAAAACAAGTTTCATTTGGATCGATTTTTTTCTTCAACAAATAATAGATTAACGCATTGTAGATTTGTTCAGTACTTCGCGCAAAACCTTCGTGGACAAAAGTATCATCCCCCAATTCACCTTCAATTTCCAGATTTGAAATCCATTCATTTGCATCAAAAGGAGTTCCTCTGATAACCAAAAAAACTAGATTTTTTTTATGACCATTAAAATTTATTTCTTTGGTCGCAAGACTGTAGGCCGCTTGATTAACTCCATAAACCGGCAAAGTGTAATCCAAATCATAATGAAATTCCATGTCCGATTTTTTTATACCCAACAAGTCATAAGCCTGAGCAATTTCGTTTGTGTCTGGTCGATTCAAAACATCCACATAAGATATTTCCGAAAAATAACCAGCC
The DNA here is from genome assembly GCA_045640345.1 of Treponema sp. Classification (GTDB taxonomy): domain Bacteria; phylum Spirochaetota; class Spirochaetia; order Treponematales; family Treponemataceae; genus Treponema_D. The sequence continues at coordinate 166 of JAZUEV010000428.1, read as the reverse complement.
ATGCGAGCAATACCATGATTATATTTAGATGAACTTTCAAAAAACCATTTTTCATCCCAATCAATTTTCATTCTTACATTTTTCTCAGAAGGAACCAAAAGCCCCGCCACCGGAAAATCGATTTCTACAGCAAAGACTTTGAATAAAAATAAAATTGTCAAAAACA
>JAZUEV010000427.1:0-2255 GCA_045640345.1 Treponema sp. | reverse complement strand
TTCCGCTGTTCCAATCAAAACACATATCAGTTCAACGGACAAATCAAAAATCATTGTCCTTGATGAAATCCTTACGACCAGGACCAAAAAAAGATTTATGACTGACACAACCAGAACTGCAAGAAATGGATACAGCTCACCGAAATTGATCTTTATCAGAAGACCGTTGATGAAATACACCCACAATGTTGAAAGAGCAATGGTTATGGAGTACTTGGCAAGTTCCTGCAAAAGATTCTTTGGTTTGCGACTTTTCATAACGGTTTTCTGGAGTCCCATTCCGTATACCAAAATCGCTGAACTGAAAAAAACGTAGTAGATAAAATTAATCACCATAGTTGTCCCCCATTATGTCATCCAGATTCAAGAGACTTGGAGCGTCAGGGAAAGTTAAAGAATCTGAAAGGCTTGTTGTGTCCAGCCCACGAAGATTTTCAAAGGACGGAGTCTCATCTTTCTCAATTTTTTCTTCTGCCGAAATATTGGGCATTGACGATTCGGCATTATTTTCCGGAACTGTGTTTTCTGTTTTTTGATTTTGGATAGGAGTTTCCATGGTTGCGGCCTGCTCCAATTCAGATTTCGTATCAGGCACCTGATTTACCTGCGCTTCATAGTCATTGTCGTCCTTCGCCCATTTGGGACCAATCCTGTTGATTATAAAAAGACTGAGGGCTATCAACATAAATGCACCAGGTATTGATGCGAAAAAAACGGTCGGCATAAAAAATCCGTCCATCTCTGGTATGATTCTTAGGGCGAAAAGATTGTTCGACGCAGGCAGGGTCAATGTTCCGTATCCGACTATATCACGGACCAAGAAAATCACTGCCACAGGTACAGACAGGGACAATGTGACCATGAGCTTGTCTTTTATTTCCAGCATGACTTTTCTTCCGCTTTCATCGATTACCGTTTCCAAAATAAAGGCTGATACGGCGGGCATATAGATGGCATAGCCCAATGTGAAAGCCATCAAAGGACTTATCAATATAAGCAGCTGCCTGAATATGACTGAACTGGCCACCATTACAAGAGGCACCAAAAAATTCTTAAATTCCTCCATCTGGATTTTTTTTACCAAACGCCTGAAGAGGATGCCCAATAGCATGAGGAACAAAAATTCAACAACCATCACGATACCATAGGCGAATCTCCCCGGCACAGGAATCACCATTATGAGAATCACCGATAAAAACATTAATATATTTCTGCTCATCTTAGTCCTCCTGCCCTGAAAGATTTACATTTCTAGCCGTCCTCATGATTTTTGGAATCCTTTTTTCCCAATGATAAATTTGGGACGGCTTTAATGATGCTACTATGCTTTTTTTTGCGACCCCATCAATGTCCAATGCGTCCAAAAAAGTTGCAGTCTGGGTTCTTGCGTCAAAGAGATAGACTATCGGAAGAGAACCATAAAGCGTTGACATCCTTACGGCAACCCCATGTTTTGGCGAAAGTTTTCCATTTTCCGTCAACGAAAAGGACACGACTGTTGAATTTGATCCACTTTGAATGGAATCCATATCAAAAACTGTCAGCCCAATGGAATTTTTGTCCAATGCATTCTGGATTACAGTGGACATTCCTTTTTTCCAAGACCCGCTGCCTAGGAAGACAAATAAAAATAGAAGTCCAAACAATACGACAATAATGCCGCTCAGGATTCCGAATCTTAGGAGCCTGGTTCTATTGATGTCCAGGTTTTGTTTTTTTTCTTGGGTATTTTCTTCGTTAGGCATTTTCCGCCTCCCTTATTGACTGGATTTTGGGTTTCAATATATTCTGAAGTCTTTTTCTTGCCATTCGACTTTCATAAAGCTGGATCACCGTGGATATGAGGTTCATCACCAGAATGGTAAATACAAAGCCGACAGAAGAATTTCCATAACCCATTACAAGGAACGCAACAAGTCCAGCAGAAAAAGCGTAAATTGTTTTTCCGATTCTCGTTATCGGAACTGTTCCGTACCACTGCAAAAGATAGAGGGAGCAGAAAATTGTACCACTTGTGAGAAGTGCAAAAATCATGTCCCCTTGGAAAGCAGGAGCTCCTGTGAATATGGGTCCCGCCACCCTGACAAGAACTGCATAGAATGTTACAAAAATCAGTGGAACGGCCATGTCTATTATGTCCAAAGACATCAGTATTATAGAAGAAATCAATGTCACAAAATTGAATCTGAATGCCGGAATGATGGATCCGTTGTCCCAGAAAAAAGAAACATATCCATCAGGGATAACTATTCCAA
>JAZUEV010000426.1:0-1900 GCA_045640345.1 Treponema sp. | reverse complement strand
CCTTGAAAATACCGATGCCATAATTGATATGAACAATCAAGTCGCCGGGGTTCAGATCCATGAAAGTGTCAATAGGTTTTGACGAGACTTTTCTCAAAGACTTAGGAGCCGCTTTTTTTCTTCCAAAAATTTCGTTTTCCTGGATGACAAGAAGTTTCTCGTCGGAAACGGCAAATCCTTCGGTCAATGGAGATGGAACAACCTGCACGGGATGCTTGTCATCAGGGACATCCTCGACAAACTCCTTCACCACTTCCTTGATTCTTAAGGACTGGTTAGCGTTGTCCGCAAAAATGAAGATCCGCCAACCATCCATCTGTCTGTTTCTCAGTTCATCCTTCAGATAGTTTATATTTCCAAGGAAACTTAAGGAAGGTTCACTTTTTATGACAACAAAATCCTGTCTTTCACCCAAGTCCTCCAACGCCTCCATGGAATTGAGGGAACAGAAATTTATGGCCTTATGATGGCTCTGCACAAGGGTTTCAAAATCGAGAAGCATATACTTAGGTGGAAGGACTGGAAGATTTTGACGAGCAAGACGATAGGCTGATGTGAATTCATTGTCAAAAGACCTCTGGGAATTGGAAAGCCGTTCAAAGTCATAGCAAAAAACTGTGGTGTCTTCGTCTATGTAATCGAGAACGGAATACATCCTGTCCCACAAAAGCCCATAGAAGAACTCTTCCCCCAAAGTCTCGTTGTTCACCATAAGCTCGGCGATGATGCGATTCTTTTCTTCCAACGCTTTTTCAGTAAAAGCAAGATGAGCAGATTTTTGATTTCTTGAATCATTTTCATCCAGCTCCCCTTCCTCCTGATGATTTTTCTTTGGAGATTTTGTTTCATTTTCTTCTATATTATAATCCAAATTGTCCTGGCGAATCAGGCGACGCTTTTTATCAAAATCAGCAAAATTATTGATTATACCGCCGCTCTCCCACTCATTTAAGACCGATTCAAGATTTTGTGCCAATTCTTCGTCCCAGAGAACCTCCTTCATTGGATAGATCAGGATTGATTCAAGCTTGTTCTTTGTGGACTGGGTTTCGACTTCAAAAGTCTTGATGCTGTCAACGGTGTCAAAATCGAATACAATCCTAAAAGGAGCGTCCTCTCCAGGCATAAAAATATCGATTACCTCACCGCGAAGGGCGAACTCACCTTTCATGCCAACTTTTGGTACCCTCATATAGCCCAAACGGGTAAGCTTTTCCACGATATCCACAGTCTCAAGTCTTTGTCCGACAGAAATCTTGAACGAAAGTTTTCTTATATAGCCGGCGGGCGGAACAGGATTCAGCAAAGCCCTTTGAGGTATGATAAAAATTCTTGGCAAAGCGGTGGATGGATTTTTTACAGCCAAATTTGAAAGCACCCCTGCCCTCATTCCAAACAAAATTGAACCTTTTGCCGTTGACCTATAAGGAACTGTCCCCCACCAAGGAAGTTTGTAAATTTTAGCGGAATCTCCCAAGATTGTTGCAAAATCTGTTTCACATTCATCAGCATCCTTTTGTGTGCCGACGATAATCAAAAAATCTTCCTGGTACTGCGACATTTTTTGTTCATACTGCATCTTGTGTATGGCATTGAAATGTCTTTTCTTCATATACTCCGCGACAAAAAAAGATGCCAGGGAACCGTTCAGGCCATGGATTTTGGATGGAAAAGTTGATTCCAGATTTTCACAGTTGGACAAATCGGTGGCGAGTGTTGAAAAACTCTTCCATGAGGACAAAATAGGATTTAATGAATTTGTTGATAATGATTTTTCCATTTTCTTCCGATACTCAATTAGGTTTAAATAACTTTTTAAAGTCTGTTAAACAGACGGGAGTTTGGTCGTGAAACGAACGCTTTTTGCTATTGTATCTTTTTTTATGCTTTTTGCCTATAG
>JAZUEV010000425.1:0-2633 GCA_045640345.1 Treponema sp. | reverse complement strand
CCTATATTCTGTTCCGTATTTTGAAAAGGATGTGCTATAAATTTTTCTTTCCGACAGAAATTTGACAAACCAAAGAGGAAATCCCTTAAAAGCCTTTGCCTCCATAAGCCATTTTCCTTCTGGCAAAAGCTGTTGACCGTCCGCTTCTATTTCAAGACCCAAATCATATCTGCGGCTCTGAAGATTTTTGTCCATTGTAAGCCTGAAGTCCGAATTGTTTTTTTCAAAATAAGCCCATCTGTCGTAGGCGATATAGACTTTGGGACTCAAATCATAAAAACCCATGATATAGTCGATTTCCTTCATCACCTGTAGATTAAGCTTTGGATGTTCAGGGAATTTTTTTGTCTCAAAATATTCGTAGGCATCGGAAAGCTTGATAGGGGTTCGTCTTTTGTTCACCACCTGCTTGAACTTTTTTTTGCTTTCAAGATACACGGTCTGGTCAAGTCTTGCGGTTCCATAACTTCTGAGCCTGATTTTTTCCTTGAATACAGGTTTTTCCAGGGACTTGATAATCAATTCGTTGGAAGGGGTGTCCAAATAAAGATTGCAGATTTTGTATGGCTCTCCATTTTTATTGAAGGGGTCTGAATCCATGTGGAGTGGAAGAATTTTTAACAAAGCATCTCGGTCATCTTCTGAAAGCATGTATTTGATTTCACTCCGATTAAAAACTTCAATAGCCATAAAACTATTTTATAACAAATGTTCGAATTGGTAAAGTGCATTTTCAAAAATCAAAAACAATTTTGTAAAGGAAACCATGGGTCTTTTTTTTACAAACGGATTTGTTCATCGCTAACTTGATTTACGACTTTTATCTGTACAACAAAAAACTTGCCAATCATTTCTGAAAAGTATTTCTTGGCGATGCAGATTTTTGTTACAAATTTGCGAATCTGTGGTATTATTTAAAGGTGGTCTTTAAGATTTTGGGGTATCTCTAAAAATACTTTTTTTTTAGATGCCTTTTGATTTTAAAGCCTTGAAATTGCAAGACCTTAAATACCACATTTTCAAAGTTGTCTAAAAATTGCAATTTTTGGAGACTCCCTTTTGGTTTTAGGGATATCCAAGAATGACGAATGAAAGGAGGCGTTGGCATGAAAAAGTTTTTTATTTTTTTTACCCTTGTTTTTGTAATGTTTCTGAATGGGCAAATGGTTTTCTCATCCGACGAGCAGATTTCATATCAACTTTGCGAGTCAAAGAATCTTTTGAACAAAACCCAGGACTGGTTGAATCAGTGGAAAAATGTCAGTTTTCTTGGGGTGGATTTTCAGGGACTAAGGGAAGGCAGCGTCCTGACTATTAAATTTCGTTCCAAGCGACCCCAGGGATATTCCTATGCTCTTTGGGATGCTCAATGGAGGGAATTGAAATTCACCAACGTTGAAAAAACGGATACCTATATAAAAATCACTTTGACCGAAAAAGAATCTGCCATAATTGGAGTCCGTGGATTGACTTTCGGTGGACAAGGATTAAAACTTTCTTCCATTAACTACACATATTTTAAGCCAAAGACTCCAGTGAAAAAACTGAAACACAACAGGCAGGTCGTCAAATCCTATATGAATGGAGCTGAACTTTCGCTTCCTGTTATAAATGTGACCACCGTTGATGATAGCGAACCTGGAGTCAAGGGACTTTATCAGGATGCGGTTGTTGATTTGTTCAAGGACGGAAAAAAACAGAAAGTCTATGGTGAGGAATCCAAAATCAAGGCCAGGGGAAATTCCACCATTCTACCAGACGAAAAACCTTACAGAATCAATTTCGCAAAAAAGAAAAACCTGCTTGGCTTGAACGGTGGCAAGAAATTTACTGACTGGGTTTTGTTAAGGAGTCAATGGGATTTGGCTTCGGATTACACGGGGCTTAAACTTGCTCAACTGATTTTTGGAAACGACTTTTATGCTTCGGACTGCGCTTTTGTCCATCTTTTCATTAACGGAATCTACAAAGGTGTCTATCTTTTGTGTGAACAGAACCAGGTGTCCAGGGGTAGGGTGGATATTTCTGTTTCCTCCAATAAAAAACCGTTGCCCGCTTATTTTTTTGAATTGGACAATTATCCCGACGAAAAAAATCATCCTGTGGTGGCCTTGAATCAGGACGAAAAATTTAGGCTTACGGATGTTAATAACCAGACCAGGGAGCTTGATGTGGATTATTATTCAATCAAAAACTATGGGGCGGGAGAAATAAAAAACGATTTGCCTAAAAAATATTTGTCAGGTGTGTGGAAAATCTGCTTCGAAGCGTTGGTCAATAAAAATTATCTTGCCTTCGATTCCGACTACAATCTTGTTCCTTCAAAATTGACAGACCCAAAAGATGTTTGTTCGGCTGTGGTTGATTTGGATTCCCTGGTGAATGTGATGCTCCTGGATGAAATCGTCCGTGACAATGATGTAGGTGCTGGTAGTTTCTTTATGGCTGTGGATTTGACAAGGAATGTGGATGAAAAATATGGTCGCCTGACTTTTGAAGCTCCATGGGATTTTAATTGGGCGTACACGGAAGCCAAGGACGATTATGCTTTTGAATATGGTCTCCATTATTATGCTGGTGCTTTTCAGCCTTTGGTCTTGAATGACAATGTGGACCGCAGCAATTTTTGGTAC
>JAZUEV010000424.1:0-6641 GCA_045640345.1 Treponema sp. | reverse complement strand
ATGACAGGTTTTACACTTTTTCAGTGACCTCACTTGAATACGGGAGTCTTTAAAAACGAAATTTTTAGAGATTCCTTCAATTTTCTTCCATTATATCACACTGTTTAATTTTTTTCAAAACAAACAATGGGACATCTTGGTGGGAACCCCTAAAAATTACAAATTTTAGAGATGCCCTTTACAAAAAGCAAAGGTATATTATAGAATATAAAAATATGAATAATGTAGTTGATAAGGAACATTTGACTGTTGCAAAATTTATAAGCATCCTGATAGCTGTGCTTGGCATCGTTATGACTATCATCAGTTTTGTTAACCGAAATTTTTCAATGGTTGCTATAAGCCTTTTTTATGGTACATCCATGCTTATTGCCCATATCCTTGTCGCTTTGAAAAACGATTTGAAATTTTTTAACATCAGTGCTGTTGCTCTTATCTATATTCTGGAAATCACTTTTTTGATTAGCGGAGGGGACGAAGGTTTTGGTGTTATCTGGATGATTCTGGTGCCGCTTTTGACTTTGTATCTCTGGAAAAAAACAAGCTATACAATAGTCAATTTGGTTTTGCTTTTGATAATGGCCGTGGGACTTTTGTCTCCCATAAATAAATTTATTTATCCTTTTAAACATAGTTTTGCCGTTCGATTTCCACTTGTGCTTTTTGCGGAAGTTTTGTTCGGTGTGTTTTTGAAATTCTGGATTGAAAGAACTGAAAAAAGTCGCAACGAATATTTTAATAAACTAACTGTCAGAACAACCGAGCTTGAGCAGGAAAAAATCAATCGTGAAAAATTGATGGTGGAACTTACAAAAGCTCTTGCCGCAACAATTGATGCCAAGGATAAATACACAAGTGGACATTCATTGAGGGTCGCCCAATATTCTGTTGAGATTGCAAAAAAAATGGGGCTTTCAGAAAAAGAGCAGGAGGACATTTATCTTATCGCGCTTCTTCACGACATTGGTAAAATTGCTATCCCTGATGAAATTATCAACAAGACAACAAAGCTTACTGACGAAGAATATCAGGTTATAAAAAATCATCCAAAAGCTGGTAGTGAAATTTTGTCTTCCATTGAATCCATGCCGGAAATTAAAGACGGAGCTAGATGGCACCATGAACGATGGGACGGTAAAGGTTATCCAGATGGTCTTGATAGCGACTCCATTCCAAAAAAGGCGCAGATTATTAGTGTGGCAGATGCTTATGACGCAATGACTTCAACCAGAAGCTATCGTTCGGTTTTGCCTCAGGACATTGTTAAAAGTGAAATCCAAAAAGGTCGTGGCTTCCAGTTTAATCCAGAGATTGCTGATATTATGTTGAATCTTATGTCGGAAGATAAAGGTTATTCTATGCATGAATAATTTTTGGTTCGTGCTGATGTGGTTCATTTATTTTCGATGCAATTAATTTGTGTGGTGGTTGAACTTGTCAAAACTACCGGTCGATAGTTTTATAATCGTGAATTAGTGATGAACGTTTTTATAAAATTTTTTAATGGAGAAAAATTTTTATGGGAAGTTTTTTTACAGGAACATTGTTTCCAAAAGAAAATGTTGATGATGTAAAAACTGTTTTGGGAAATTCAAATTTTTATATTTGTTCAAAACCTGATGAGACTTATGCTTTTGTCAGTGAAGAAAAAATGGATGAGCAAAACGATATATTGATTGCCCAATTTGTTCGCACCATTTCTTCCAAAACCGAAAAACCAATTATATCTTTTTGTGTCCACGACAGCGATGTGCTTTCTTTTTCAATCCATAAAAATGGAAAACAAATTTTTGTCATTGACAATGGTGATGAATATTTTAACGGTGGCGATTTGATTTTTTCTGGCAGTGAAAATGTCCCATCACTTTTTGATGTTGATGAAAATCTTTGGAATGAAAATATAACGGTTGAAAAATTTCAGGACTGTATTTTTGCTGAGGAGTTTCTTTTTTCTTTGCTGGAAATTTTAAGACTCCCTACTTGGACAAACGGACTTGGCTATAACTATTTGAACGAAGACGAAAGTTTTATTTCAGAAATGGGTGAACACGGAATCATTGTGGAGAGAATTGAAAGCAAGTAGTATTTGCTGAAACGAGTGTCGTAAAATGATTAATCTGGTGTCATGCTGAATTATTAGTCTTTGATGGCGACCCATAGCATCTCAAAATCAACAGTCATTTATGAGATTTCTCCACGCGCTTCGCTTGGTCGAAATGACCATAACAAAGGTCTTTGTTTGCAACGTTGTTTATTGTAATAAGTTCCGTCATGTTGAATTTATTTGTCTTTGATGGCCGACCCATAGCAGTTCAATAAAAGGGGATTCTGAAACGAATTTAGGATGACGGTGATAATTTATTTTAATCGGATATTGGGGATTGATAATCAATGTCTGATGATTCTTGGTCTGGGGTGTAGAAGATGTGGAAGTTGGAAAATTTGTTTAGGAATCCCTGTTTATCTCCGACTCCCAAAACATCGAAAATAATTTTCAGACGGTTTTTTACTGTACCCAAAGATACTTTTGCGTCAATTGCAATGGCGGCATATTTTTTTCCATTCAAAATATCATTAAGCCACTGGGCATCTCTTTTGTTTAATTCTGGATATTTATATATGTTCAATTCATTATTCAGGGTACTGATTTCAAGTTCATCCAAAACAGTTGCTTGGAAAAAAAACATGGTGCAAAATAAGACAAAAGAGAAACCAATTTTTTCAATAAAGGCTCTTGCGTAGATTTCTGAACCAAAACGAAGTTCCGTTAAAATGAGTCCCAACAAAATGATTAAGGTAAAAATAGATTTAATTTTTTTATTTTTGTTGTAAAACCCACGTGCCCTTAATGACATGATGCATAAAAAATACATCATCATTCCCATGTTGTTTGTTGGGTCTGTAATTATTATACTTGCTGCATAGTAGAAAGCAATAAGTGAACATATTGCAATTCTTTGAGGAAAAATAACCACAAGAATTAATAGAACTGTTACAATTAAAGCTTCAAAATATTGAAGAAGATGTGTACCATTTTTTAGTAATTCATCTATGCCATGTTGAAAAATATATATTCCATTTGATAAAACCAAAATTGAAATAGCTAAGGAAGCAATAATTCTAAACATAAGTTTCGCTTTAGGTGAATAAATTTTCTGTTGCATAATGTTTTCCTTACCATCCACATTCTGTAATATATTTAAAAATCCAATCAATATTTGGGACTGTTATTTTATTTAGTTCTGATAAAAGATGGTTTTTAAGAGTTCGATAGTCCCACGCTCCAGAGACAAAAGGGTTGTAAGTATTGTTTTTCTTGTCTTCTTTCATGGATTTTTTGTAGCCATTCAGCATAATCAAGGCAAGTACATTCATGCCGTGGTCAATTATGTTTTGATTTCCTCCTTCAAAATTTGAAATTAAAAAAAGTCTGCTGAATAATGATTTGTCATCGTCAGGATTGTGAGAGCAATATTTTGGAGACCGTTTTTTTTCAATCATATATAAACTTAGGTGTGCAATGGCAGTTCGTTCTGGATTATTGCATTTTGCTTCAAATGGAATTGTTGCAATTATTTGGGCTGTATGATTGTTGTAAAAGCAATTTTTTTCATTTATCGAAAGTTGGAATGTTTCAGATATTTCACTTACAATATAGTCCCATTCAGGTAAATTCCAAGAGTTTTCTAAGTAATTGTAAGCCAAATTTGAGTTGTGCATTATATAGCTCCTTGTAAAAAGTTTCTATATTATAGCACATTTTTTTGGGTCATAAAAGGTTTAAAAAGGTCATAAAAGGTCATATTTTGAAATTTGTACTTTTTATGACCTAGGCAATGGGGAAAAAATGTGTGACAATCTGTGGCGAAAAGCGCTTTTCAAACAAAAAATTATTAGGAGTTTTTTATGAAAACAAAAAGAATTATTATTGCTGCTGTTGCGGCAATGACTGCGTTGGTAACAATGGGATGTGAAAACAACCTTAACGAAGACTTCACATTGCCAAATGGGAAAGTTGTGTCACAGGAAAGATATGATGAACTTATGTCTTTAAAATCAAGGTTTGAAGCTTCAAGAAGTATCGATGATACAGAATCACCTCTTATTGTGATTGAGGAAATGAAACAGACCTTAATTGATGAGTATGGAGATGAGGCTTATGACTATTTTGGTGATACAGAACTAGAACTTCCTGATGAAAATGGTTCACGCTCTGTAGTGTCTAATAGAAATATTGAGGTAGAACTAACTGATCCAAATTATATTGGATGGGCTGAGACACGTGTTATTGATCATTGGGGAATTTGGTGGGATTACAAAGAGGTTGAGGCTAGTCTTAGCTATAGAGGAGTTGTCTATAATACTGGCACAATATCACTTTTGACTGACAAAGCAGTTGCGACATATTCTGATTCTATTACATCTACTAAAACTGTTTCAGAGGACTGGACATATTTGGATAAAGTGTACGAAGGAAATAATGTAAAGGAACTGTATGATAGAGCCATCGCAAGTGCTAATAGAATAATTAGAGTAAGTGGAGATACAAAATGGGGATGGTGGTTTCCTAAAGTGACCTCTGTTAGTATGAATGTTGATTTTTATGATGTTCTCTTAAAAAACGGTCATGCAAAAGTTCATATATCCTACTAGCACACCGAATATTAATGTGGTTATTAAAATTTTTGAATTTTCAAAAGGAGGAGATTGATTTATGAAAAAATCTTTTTTGGCTTTGGCTTTTATGTCATTGATTTGTGGATTTTGTTTTGCTAATCCAAAGTTGCAATTTGATGTGGGTGCTGATTTTGCGTTTGATTATAAAAATCTGACTCCAGGATTCAAGTATGATTTGCAGCTGGTTGTCCCTGTGTACAAAAATCTTGATTTTTTTGTTGGCGTGGGACAAAGCATTCACACTTTGATGATTAAAGAATCAACTACTAATCATACTGTGTTTTTTACAAAACTCATGGCAGGTGTTGATTATAGATTTGATATTACCCAAAAGGATTCCATCTGTCCGTCGTTGGGATTGGGATGCACAATCATTTCCTCCCAGAATGTGGATAACTATTACTACTTCACTGCAAACGCAAATGTTTTCTACATCCGAAAATTGACAGAACTTCTTGATTTGAATTTCGGTCTTGGATTTTACTACAACGAATTCTATACCGACCTTGATGCAAAACTTGGACTGTCGATAAAGTTTTAGCCACTGAATAAAGATGATGTTTTGTTTTTAATCGGGCAAGATTATTGAATTTATTGACCTTCGATGGCGACCCACAGCATCTCAAAATCAACAGTCATTTCGACTGGAGTAAGTGAAACTTACGGAATGGAGAAATCTCAAAATCAACAGTCATTTATGAGATTTCTCCACGCGCTTCGCTTGGTCGAAATGACCATAACAAAGGTCTTTGTTTGCAACGTTGTTTATTGTAATAAGTTCCGTCATGTTGAATTTATTTGCCTTTGATGGTCGACCCATTGCAGTTCAATAAAAGGGGATTCTGAAACGAATTTAGGATGACAATGACATTTTATTTGGCTCAGTGCTATAAATAAACTGAATTATATGGTATAATGGACAACATGACAAAGGTAGAAGAAGCAATAGAATTGCTGAAAAGATTAAGCGAAGAAGAAAAGAATGAGTTGCTCGAAAAATTGGTTGGAATAGACAAAAAAGAAAACCAGAGCAAAGAGGAATACCTGACAGAGAAACGATTTTCCGATGGAGTGGAATGTCCGCACTGCGGTGGGAAACAAGTCCAAAGGAACGGAAAAGCGAGAGGCTATCAGCAGTACATCTGCGTTGGCTGCAGGAAATATTTCTCGGCAACGACAAACACGATAATATCCTGCACGAAGCTGCCTCTTGAAAAATGGAGGAAGTATGTTGAATGCATGATGCTGAATCTGTCAATAAGAAAGGCTGCGGAGATATGTGGAATCAACAGAAACACATCGTTCCTTTGGCGACACAAGATACTTGATGCCCTCCAGAATATGGAAAAGGAGGTGAAACTGGGCGGAATAGTGGAAGGTGACGAGACTTTTTTTTCCGCTTTCGTACAAGGGAAGCCACGCATTACCAGAAGGAAGGATTTCTCGTCGCCACGGGAAAAAGATTCACGTTAGAGGATTGTCAAAGGAACAGGTATGCGTCCCTTGTGCGGTAAACAGAAAGGGACTTTCAATCGCAAGGGTGACGAACCTCGGAAAAGTCAAGGAGGCGGATTTGGAGAAGGCGTTCTCGGGCAGGATCGAGGAAGGCTCGACATTCTGCTCCGACGGGGCTCCACAGTATGTTGGCTTCGCAAGCAGGAACCATATTGATTTACTCCAATTCAAGGAAAAAGAAGGAAGGCATGGAGTCTACAACATCCAGCACATAAACAACTACCACAGCCTCCTAAAAAACTTCATAAGGAAATTCAAAGGTGTCTCAACAAAATATCTTCCCAACTACCTGGTCTGGAATAATTTTGAGAATTACGCAAAAGAAAGTTTTGTAGAGAAAAGCCGTATTTTGTTCGAGTTTTCAATAACCACCAACAAAAGTGTCCTCAGGCGCTCCTACACCAAACGCCCGAGCCTGCCTTTTTCAGTTGCTTAGTAGGATTGAGCCT
>JAZUEV010000423.1:0-2020 GCA_045640345.1 Treponema sp. | reverse complement strand
GATTTCTCCACGCGCTTCGCTTGGTCGAAATGACAAGAATGACATCGGTCGAAATGACAAGAATGTCAACGGTTCGAATGACAAAAATGTCAACGGTCGAAATGACGGATTGACTTCGGTCCAAATGACAAAAATGTCAACGGTCGAAATGACGGATTAACTTCGGTCCAAATGACAAAAATGTCAACGGTTCGAATGACGAAAATGATAACAGTCCAAATGACGAATTGTGGGACTATAGTTTGAATCGGCCCATTTCGTTTTGCAGGTTTTGGACGGATTTGTTGTTTTTTTCGGTGGAGGAGTTGACGTTTTTGACAGTGTCCAATATGGATTCCGTGCTGGCTGTCATTTCCTTGATGGACGAGGATATGTTTGTTGCAGTTTCTTCCATTAAATTCATCTGGATAACAACATCCTTTCCACCCTTGAGCATTTTCTGGACAATGGTGTTGACATCCAAGGTTGCGTTGTCAATATTCTTCATGGCATCCAAAATCTGTCGGCTTCCTTCAGTCTGTTCGGTCATGGCATTCATAACCACAGTTTCCTGCTGGCTGACGTTTTCGGTCAAATCATAGATAACCTTGAACTGGTTTTGGACTGACTTTGTGCTTTCAGAAACCCCTTCGATGGTCTCCTTCAATGAACTAAGACTTTCGGCAATATTCTTACCTTGGGAGTTGCTCTGTTCTGCAAGTTTTCTGATTTCATCGGCCACAACAGAAAATCCTTTTCCAGACTCTCCAGCATGGGCGGCTTCGATTGCGGCGTTCATGGCAAGAAGGTTTGTCTGGGCGGCAATGTTCTGTATAACCGCAGACGCTTCAATCAGTTTTGAACTTTCTTCAAGAATTTTGTTTGAAAGATTCGCTGCTTCTTCAACTTTTTTGAGACCCATTTCTGTGGCGGAATTCAAAAGGTTTGACTGTTCCTGATTTTTCTTGAGGATGTCTGACACGCTTTGAATGTTTGCCACCATCTCCCTTACAGCTGCCGAACTTTCCTGCACACTTTCGCCTTGTTTTTTTACACTGTGGTTCAGGGAATTTATGCTTGAAAGAATGGAATGGGTTGCTCCAGTGGCCGCTTCCACAATACCGTTCTGATGTTCGACCTCGTTCTGTACCGAATTAATATCGCCAATTATTTCCCTGATACTTTTGTCGGTGCTTGCCATGTTCGTGTTTAGTTCGTTCCTTATTTCAGCGGTTGAACTTACATTATGTCCCACACCGTTCAACAGTTTTTTTGTGTCCCCATAGAACGTGTTGATATTGCAAACAAGAAGTCCGATTTCATCTCTGGTTGTCCTTAAAATCTCAGGACTTGAGTAATCACCTTCTGCAAGTTTTTTTGTAAATGCGTTGACCTTGTTCAGCTCCCTCAAAATCTCCCATGCAATAAGACCCATGTTGGCGGTGGCAAGGACAAGACCTTCAATCAACTGAGGAATCCAGTGGACAATAAATTTTTTGGCGAAAAGATTTGCATTCATTTCTGTGTTCGTGTAATAGGCGTTGACCACGGAAAGCATGACCCCTGCATAGATGCCCCAGATAATCAAGAATATGTGGACCATAATCTTAACTGCTATTCCTGTTTTGACTTTTGTTTCTCTCAACGGCAAAAAGGATGACCATTTTGAATATTTGTGATACCAGAAACTTCCAAGGATAGGGGACACAAGACAGGCGGCGTTCACATTGCTGTAGATACATCTCCATTCACCATATTCGATTCCCCTGATTTTTGCTCCCATCCTGATGAGAAGTGGACTGATGAATCCCACCAGCACTGGAAACAAAAGATTGAATGCTGTATGAAAGACGTAAGCCTTGGACGCTGATTCGTAACTGGATTTTGAACCGTCGAACTGTTGAACCGTGTCCGAGCATTTTTTGTCAACCAAAAACACGACCAAAAAAAGAGTCAATGTAAAAACCACCACGGGCCACGAAATGACAACCGATAGATAATCAGACCCGCTTTCAAAGACATGGTTGTAGACAACGATTAT
>JAZUEV010000422.1:0-3868 GCA_045640345.1 Treponema sp. | reverse complement strand
AAGAAATTGAATCAACATTGGATGCAAATTACTATTATGATATAAATAATTATATTGACTCCGAAATTAAAAAAAATAGATTGAACGAAATACAAGTTTCAATTTATTTTCCAAAATAATTTCGATGTTAGATTTTCTTTTGGTCTGTGATTTTTGTTCTATATTGTTTTGGAGTTATGCCCCTAAGCCTTTTAAAAATTTTTATTAAATGGCTTGCGTCTGAAAATCCTGTCTCCTGTGCAATCCAGTTTATGTCGTGGCTTGTGAAAATCAATAAGTCCTCGGCTTTGCAAACTCGAATCAGTTCAAGATATTCTTTGCATGAGCGACCGTAAAGTTGATGAAATTTTTTTGCAAAAAAACTGTAGCTCAATCCACAACGGGCGGCAAGAAATTCCACATCCAGTTTTTCATCGGAATGTTGGTCAATGTACGCTGTGACTGTCATTACGGTTTCCCTTTGATCCAATTCCCTTGCCTGATTTTCATCGAACCCCTTTTGTTTCCAAAGTCGGAGGATGAGAACCAACAGTTCGCTGATTGTATTGTGCACAATTATATCGTAACCAAAATTTCTTTTGTTCAATTCGTTGATACATTTTTCAAAATAATTTTCCATTTGTATTGCACCGATTTCCTTTTCCCTGAAAACTGTTGGAACCGATTTATCTTGCATGGCTGCCTGAAAAATTTTGTCGAACCGTGGAGTGTAACTATTGATTGTATGGATTTTGCTCAGATTAAATTTTAGCACATCATATACAATTGGAAATCCTGTCAGAGCATATATTGAATGTATGGTTGTTGGAAAAAAAATAATCATGTCGCCGCTTTCAAGCACTGTTGTATTTCCGTTGCACTCGAACATGGCAGTCCCTTCCTTCATCAGTATGATTTCCAAATAGTAGTGCCAATGTGGACGCACCGGAAAATCTTCTTTGGATGCATCGAATGTGAATGCCTCGTAGGGTGAGTTAATGGCGTCGGACTGTTCCTGTAGATATTGCATTTTTTTTCTCCAATAGGATAGATTTGTACGATTTTTTATTATTTTCCGTTCTATGCGTTTTTTTGTCAACCCTTTACAATGATGTCATGGAAGCAAAAAATTTACAAATAAGGGGTGTCACATTTGCTGCATTTGCCCCAGCCGGTAGTCTCTCATCAAAAGAGTCCCAGGAAAGTTTGGAACTGTTAATCAATCGCACAGGCGCGAATCTGGTTGTGCTTGTCCCAAATGGACTTCAGGAAACTGCCCAAAGTGAAGAGATTTGTTATACATCCCCTGCAACTGTTACAGACCAGGAACTTAGGGAGACAATCAAAGAAATCCATAGCAAAGGATTGATGGTCGCATTGAAGCCCACTGTCAATTGTAAAAATGGAACCTGGAGAGCCCACATTTCATTTTTTGACAAGGACGTGAAGTGTGAACCAAAATGGTCCAACTGGTTTAAAAGCTACACAGATTTCCAACTGCATTTTGCCAAAATCGCCCAAGAAGAAAATGTTGAAATCTTTATCCCAGGATGCGAAATGGTTATGAGTGAGCACAGAGATGCAGAATGGCGAAAACTGATTTCCGACATCCGAACAGTTTATTCAGGGATTGTCACATACAACACAGACAAATATCAGGAAGACAATATTTCCTGGTGGGATTGTTTGGACATGATTTCATCCAGCGGTTATTATCCATCAGGCGAATGGAAAGAAAATCTGGATAGAATTGAAAAAGTTGTTAAATCATTCAATAAGCCATTTTTCTTTGCAGAATCAGGTTGCATGTCCAGAACAGGTTCTTCATCCGTTCCCAACGATTGGCGTATTCAAGGGGACGTGAATCTTGAAGAGCAGGACAAGTGGTACAAGGAAATGTTTAAGGAGACAAAAAAACGAAGCTGGATTAACGGTTGGTGTCTTTGGGACTGGAGCTGGAAACTTTATCCCGAAGAAAAATCAAAAGACGACAAGGGATACGCACTCTTTGCCAAACCTGCAGAAAAAACTGTCAAAAAAAATTATCTGGAAAAATAAAATGAAAGAACCGTCACAGCAAAAACGCATAAGTGAAAAAATTGTGGGACCAAAAGCAAACAAGGCCATCGGAAACAAGCAAGACTTGGACAAAACTGAGCTGGAATTTCTTGAGACATTCAAAAGGGAAAGGGGGCACAGTTTTAAAACTCTGTTTGGACTTTACAAAGGTCATTATCTGGATCTGTTTTTTTCGATTGTGTTTTTTGTTTTAAAGCACAGTCCCGTATGGGCATTTCCAATTATCACTGCAAATGTAATCAACGCAGCTACAACTGGAGGGGATGGAGCATTCTCACAAATCCTTATCAACATGGGGATTATGATTGCGCTTGTTGTCCAAAACATTCCAACTAATTATGTCCACACCTGGCTTTATTCAAAGACAATCCGCAACATGGAACTGGAGCTTAGAGCTTCATTGGTTCGCAAACTTCAACAGCTGAGCATAAGCTATCACAACGCAATGCAAAGTGGAAGACTGCAATCAAAAATCATGCGCGACGTGGAACAGATTGAAACACTTTCGTCACAACTTTTTATCACAGTTCTTTCTATTATATTGAACATTGTGGTGTCATTTGTGGTGGTCATAAAAAACAGTTGGATAATTTTTCTTTTCTTCCTTGGTGCTGTACCGATTGCTGTTATCATTATGTACGCCTTCCGTTCCAGAATCAAAAAATATAATTCCGATTTCAGATCGGAGATGGAAGAAACAAGTGCCCGTGTCATGGAGATGGTGGAACTGATTCCCGTAACCAGAGCACATGCATTGGAAAAAACTGAGACAAAAAAAATGGACAGCCAGTTGGAGCAGGTTGCAAAGACTGGACTTAGGTTGGACATGATTCAAACTTTTTTTGGAAGTGCAAGCTGGGTTTCATTCCAAGTGTTCCAGGTGGTTTGTCTTGCGTTCTCTGGAATCATGGCGCTTAAAGGAAAAATTTCCATCGGTGAAGTGGTCATGTACCAGACATATTTTGGAACAATCGTTAATCAAATCAGTGCAATCCTTGGTCTGCTTCCAATCATCAGCAAGGGTCTTGAATCAGTTGAAAGTGTTGGCGATATCCTTTTGAGCAACGATATTGAGGATGAAGGCAAAAAGGAAAAGATTCCAGAAGTGAAGGGTAAGATTGAATTCCGTGACGTGCATTTCCGCTACAAGGATTCAGAGGACGAAACGATTAAGGGACTGAACATAAAGATAGAGCCTGGAGAAACTGTTGCATTTGTTGGTGGCAGTGGAGCTGGAAAATCAACAATTCTGAATCTGGTAATTGGATTTTTAAAACCAAGTGCTGGAAAGATTTTTATTGACGACAAAGATTTGTGGAGTCTGGATTTGAAATCATACAGAAGTCACATTGCAGTTGTCCCACAGCAGTCAATTCTTTTTACAGGTTCCATCCGCGAAAACATAACCTATGGAAGCGACAAGATTTCTGATGAAAGATTGCAAGAAGTTGTTGAGGCTGCAAATCTGGATGATTTGGTTTCTTCGCTTGAAAATGGTTTGGACACAAAACTCAATGAACATGGCGCGAACCTTAGTGGAGGACAGAGACAAAGAATTTCCATTGCCCGAGCTTTTATCCGTGATCCAGCAGTCCTTATTTTGGACGAGGCAACCAGCGCATTGGATAGTTTCAGTGAAAAAAAGATTCAGGATGCCATAGGTCGGCTTGTAAAAAATCGTACGACACTTATTGTTGCCCATCGATTGAGCACAATCAGAAATGCAAACCACATTGCAGTAATTGGAGAAGGTGGTCTTGAAGAATATGGAACGTTCCAAGAATTGATGGATAAAAAAGGAAGTCGGAGG
>JAZUEV010000421.1:0-2279 GCA_045640345.1 Treponema sp. | reverse complement strand
GGGTAGGTCTCGCAGATGTAGAATTCTGTGCGCAGAATGGCGTTGTAGATCTTGTACACCGTCTTGCGGAGGTAGAAAAGGTTCCGCTCTTCGGGCTTCATGACGCGTTCCCAATCCCACTGGTCGACATAGAGGCTGTGGATGTTGTCCAATTCTTCGTCTGCACGAATGGCGTTCATATCTGTATAGATTCCAAAACCTGAGTCCAATCCAAGTTCAGTGACCTTCATGCGCTTCCATTTTGCAAGGGAGTGGACAATTTCCATGGACTGCTCGTTCATATCCTTTACCGGGAATTTTACAGGTCGCTCCACACCATTGAGGTCGTCGTTGATACCTGTTCCGGATTTGACAAAAAGAGGAGCCGTGACCCTTGTCAAATTCAATTCAGTTGAAAGGGAAGTCTGGAAAAAGTTTTTCAACATGACGATGGCTGTCTCTGTCTCTTTTACGCTGAGAGAACTTTTGTAGTTTGAAGGAATGGTCAGTTTTGACATTTTTATCTCCTAAAATCTTCTATAAATTATTGGCATCTTTTAAAAATTGAAATTCGGGAATCTCTAAAAATTGTGATCCTTAGAGATGCCCATTCTAAAAGGTCCCCATGTTTTGAATCACTCTAGCAAAAGGTTTTCACGAACCTCATAAACGCTTCCTTGCCTTCGCTGTTTCGTTTGTACACCCCGGAATCTTCCAGGACCCTGGCAAATACAAGTCCGATTTCCTCTTTGAGGATTGAACCCACATTGGTGGCAGTAATCTTTGGATGTCTTGGCAAAAACTTCTGAACCCAGTCATAGTGCTTGCCCAAATTTTCGTCATCCCTGAAATCTCTTTGCTCCACCAAGGCTGTTCCCAAATCTGAAATCTCTTTTTTCAATCTGGCTGGAAGAACCGCGAGACCCATTACCTCGATCAGACCGATGTTTTCCTTTTTGATGTGGTGAAGATCGGCATGTGGATGGAAAACTCCAAGGGGATGCTGCTCCGTGGTGATGTTGTTTCGCAAAACCAAGTCCATTTCGTAGTTTCCGTTTTTCATTCTGGCAATCGGTGTGATGGTGTTGTGCTCTTCGTTGTCCGTTCTTGAATAAATGAAAACCCTTTCGTCCGAATAGATTCTCCAGTTGCGAAGAATCTTGTCCGCCAGGTCTATGATTTTTTCTGGATAGGGAGAGTTCAATCGAATTACGCTCATAGGCCACTTGACTATTCCGCAGTTCACGCCCTCGAATCCATCCACCGTGAAAGATGTGTCCAACGGAGCCCTTGCCATTGGGAATTCATAGCATCCACCCTGATAATGGTTGTGACTTAAAATCGAGCCTCCAACTATTGGTAAGTCAGCGTTGCTTCCAATTGTGTAGTGGGGAAAAAGCTTAACGAAATCAAAAAGGTTCATAAAGGTTTCCCTGTTGATCTGCATTGGAGTATGGGTGCTGCTGAAAACAATACAATGCTCATTGTAGTATCCATAGGGCGAATACTGCAATCCCCATTCCTTTCCGCTAAGTCTGAGGGGAATGATTCTATGGTTCTGTCTTGCGGCGTGGTTGATTCTTCCTGCGTAACCCACGTTTTCTTTGCACAAAAGGCATGCCGGATATGAGGAACTTGGTGCGTTTCTGGCAGCTGCTATAGCTTTTGGATCTTTTTCAGGTTTCGACAGGTTGATAGTGATATCCATTTCACCATATTCGGTTCTGGTCTTCCATTTGACATCCTTGCACAATCTGTAGCGACGAATGTAGTCCGTGTCCTGACTGAATTTGTAATACCAATCCGTGGCATCCTTGGACGATTTTTTGTAGAGCTCAAGAAAGTGTTTTTGAATTTCGGAAGGTCTTGCCACAAGGCATCCCATGATTTTTGTATCAAAAAGATCCCTGCTAACGATTCCGTCATTGGGGAAAAGACCTGCTGAACCTGCGTAATCCAAAAGTCCAGACAAAATGGATTCCAGATCTTCGACCTTTACCTTCGGTATAGACTGAATCTGTTCCTGATTTTCAAAACCGTCCAAGTGGAACAGCTCCAGAAGTCTGTTTTTTGTGTAAATGATATCGTCTTCTTCTATTAAAGATGTGGTAAGTCCATAGGCCACAAGCGCATTTATGTTTTCAAAAACTGTCATAAATTTATAATAAATTTATTATGTTTCAATGTCAACTATTTATCCATCGACAAAGTTCCTCTGTTTAGAATTTTCATTAAAGGTGTCGTTCAGGACATTTCACAGAAGGGCTTGGAAAGTATTTTCCATAGATGTCCTTGGTTTT
>JAZUEV010000420.1:0-3135 GCA_045640345.1 Treponema sp. | reverse complement strand
ATTCCATTTTGGGACGAACTTTTATAGGAGTATATATGAAGAAAATTGCAAGGGTGATTTCAGCATCTCTTTGTCTCTCATTTTCAATGGCAACGATTTTTTCCCAAGCATCAGTTGATTCTTCCATGGAAAAAAAAATCCAGGAATCTCTGGAATTGACAATCGATAAGGCCGTGGAATATGCCTTGCTGGGAAATACCTCTGACAAGCAGGGAAATCTCAGTCTGGAACAAAAAAAACGACAGACCGACCACGCTTGGAATTCGGTTCTTCCATCCATAAGAGCCTCCGCCAGTATCAGCAAGACTTTGAGCGAACAAAACAATCCTGCAAGTTTTTCTTTGGGTGGTAGCGTGAACATCGGTTTAAGTCCATCCATATACACATCCATAAAATCTGCCCAGCTTAATTATGAGATGCAGGAATCCAGTTATGAAGCGACTCTCCGTTCCGTGGAACTCAATGTCCGAAAACTTTTTTATTCTCTGCTTTCTGAAAAAGAAAATCTGGACCTGTTGCAGACTTCGGTAAACAACACCCAGACCCAGTACAATAATGTCCAGACAAAATATAGAAATGGATTGGTATCCCAAAACGATGTCCTCAGTTCGCAAATCAATTGGCAGAATTCGCAAATCAATCTGGAAGTGGCGAAGGGTAACCACCAGGGAAATCTTGCCACATTCAAGCAGGTTCTAGGAATCCCTCAGTCCACTGAACTGATTTTGAAAGGAAATCTTGAGGATGTCACAAAATTTACGGATTTTGATTTGACAAAGGTTTCTGGAAATTCATCCAATGTAAGTTCTGTTGAAAAACAGTTGGAGCTTGCAAAAATACAGCTTCTGGCAACACGATTCGCGGCTTGGGGACCATCCCTTTCGGCTGGATATTCCTATAACGCAGGTGGCAATACAGAAACAGGTTTGAAGAGCAATAATTATGGAACCCTTTCTCTTTCAGTTTCCATTCCCCTTGATGGATATTTGCCTTGGTCCAATGGAAGTCAGAGCATACAAAATCAGTTGGACAATATCACCAAGCTTGAAATGGATTTGGAGGATGCAAAGGTTTCGTCCGACATAAATATTGAAACTTATCTTAAAAAAATCAGGCAATGTCAGTCCAACATCGAACTTAGAAAAAAAAGCGTGGACCTTGCTCAACAGTCCTACAACATGGTGTCCCAGGCTTACAGCAGAGGAACAAAAGATTTGACCGCTTTCCAGAATTCTCTTGCCTCATTGGAAAACGCTCGCATGAATCTAAAGTCGGAGACCATGAATCTTGCCAACGCTATCCTTGAGCTTGAAAATGTATTGGGAGTGCCTTTCGGAACATTCACCAATTCCGTGAACACTGAATAGGGAATCCCTAAAAGACATGACCAAAGTATCTGGTTTTCTAACCAGACTGGAACTTTGAAATTATGATGCTTTGAACATGGAGTTTTAAAATCTGATGCACAATAATGGAGTTATAATATGAAGAAAACAGATGAAAAAGAAACAGTCAGTCCAAAAAAATCCAAGAAACCCATTGGAGCCATAATCATTGTGGCAAGTCTTTTGGTGGTGGCGGGTGCTTTTGTTTATGTAAAATTTTTGGACAACAATAAAAAAGGTGGATTCCCAGGTGGATTCGGAGGTTTTGGTGGCAACAGGGGTCAGAATGTTGTTTCCGTAAAAACTATGGTGGCAGAAAATATTGACCTTTTGGATTATGTAAGAACAAATGGAGAAATTTCTGCCCAGACAAGTGTGGATGTGTTCCCAAATATTGGTGGAAAAATCACAAGAGTGAACGTTTCATTGGGGTCAAGGGTTTCCAGGGGACAGGTGATTGCCTATGTGGACCCTTCAAGTCCTGGAGAGATTTTTGCCAACAGTCCAGTCACTTCTCCAATCAGTGGAACAGTAACAGCCAATCCTTTGAAGGTCGGGACAAAAGTTTCCAGCGGTACAGCAATTACAACCGTGGGTGATGTGGACAATCTCCAACTTACGATTTCCGTTCCTGAACGATATGTGGCATCCTTGAAGGTGGGGCTAAAAGCGGATGTCACTTTGGAGTCCTATGGCGATGAGATTTTTACAGCAACTGTTTCAGGTGTGTCCCCTTTGGTGGATTCTATCAGTCGCACAAAAAAGGTTATATTGAATTTTGACCAGCAGGATTCTCGTGTGCAGGCCGGTATGTTTGCGAAGGTCAAACTTTGGACCGATGTTTATTCAGAAAAAATAGCTATCCCGATTGCAGCCATCACCGAAGTCAACAAAGAAAAATATGTGTTCATCGTGAAGGGCGACAGTGTTGAAAAACGTTATGTCCAGACTGGAAAATCCGTTGACAATTTTATACAGGTCACCGATGGAATTGAATTGGGAGAGACTGTTGTGGTGGAAGGTATGAGAGTTTTGAGCGACGGAGCAAAAATCAAGGATATCACCAATGGATTGCAGACTGATTATTCAGTGGACGCTCCTAAGCCAAATGGAGAAGTGCCTCCAGATTCCAATGGAAAAAAGCCAAATGGAAATCCTCCAAGTGGAAAAAACTAGGGGTAGTATATGCTGAGTCAAAAAACTTTGAACCACCCCATCCTTGTGCTGATTATTTTTGCGCTTCTTGGAGCGGTGGGAATCTTTACATTGGGACAGACGGAAATCAGTCTCATGCCCGATACAGATAATCCTTTTTTGATGGTTTCTGCATCCTATGCCAATGCAGGTCCTGAATCGGTTGAAAAAACAGTCACGGTTCCTTTGGAAAATGCCTTGGTCAGTCTTAGCAATCTTGATTCCATTTCATCCACATCCAGCGAAGGAAACTGTAGTATTTCTTTGTCCTTCTCTTATGGAACAAATTTGGACAAGGTGGTGGACGAGATTCGTGAAAAATTGGACAGGGTTGAGCGAGCGTTGCCGGACGGTGTTACTCCATCAATCATGCGAATGAACGGTTCCTCCATGCCAATCATGCGTATTGCGATTCGTGGAAACAGAACGGTGGACGACCTTAAGAGAATCGCCGAAGACCAGGTGATTGATATTTTAAAACAGGCCAACGGTGTAGGTGATGCTAGCGTGATGGGTGGACGCACAAAAATTGTCCGTGTGGAAATCGACCAGAACA
>JAZUEV010000419.1:0-3301 GCA_045640345.1 Treponema sp. | reverse complement strand
CACTAAGAACTTTTGAATCTGAAAAATCCATTTCCATATTAAGAGAGTTGTTGTTTTCAAAAAAGAAAAATCCATTTTCCGTAAAAATATTTTCGTTTTCATTGCTCATTTATTTGTCCTCCATTTTGTTTTTTAGAATATTGATTATTTGGTTCGCCAGTTTTGAAAAATCAAAATCAGGATTGTCTGTTTGAAAAATTTCTTTATTGTTGATTTTAAAAACAAAAGTTTTGTCAGGATAGATTTTATCAATTGAAAGTGAAATATCCAGCGTAGGTAAAATAATATTTTCTCTCCATAAATCTGCTCTTGCTTTTTTTATCTGAGATTTTATTTTTTCAGATTGAGGATAATAATCTTTTCTGTTCATCAAAAGAATATTTTGTGATGATTCGTAATAAGATTTCATAATATCTTTTTGTTTTTCAATTTCCGATTTTGCTGGAAAAAATTTGTAATAAATCTTTGCCACTATAATTGCAAGAATTGTGACCGACAAGATTCCTAATCCAATTGCAATTCCCATGAGAATCCAATATAAAACTTCATAAAAAGAACTCATAATAAAACTCCTAAAATAAATTTGTCTTTTAAATTTTTAGAATAGAAACCAATAATCTTAATTTTTTTCATAAACAACTAAGGCTCGACTGTTTCCCATTCCATTAGAATCAACAACTGTCAAAGTATATTTACCACATTCAGCTTTCCATTGATATTTTTCATTTGGTTTGGTTTTTGCAATCAATTGGTTATCGATAAACCAAAAAAGATTTTCGACTCCGTAATCAGCGTCTGCTTGAAGTATGATGGAATCACGATTATTTTTATCAACAAAATATTCTGTGTCTGCAAGAGGACTTTGAATTTGTGGAGGATTTGTTTTATATTGTCTATCAATTTTTGCATTTGTTCGAGGTAGACCTGCCTTTTCAAAAAGTTCCAAAAAATCACTTCGCCAAAATTCTGCCACATAATTTTTTCCATTTTCTGAAATCATTCGATGGACCGAGCATTTGTTGATTGGAGAGACCCCTGGAATAAAATATGCTTTTTTTGTTGATAAACAATTTTCGTTGGGAATCGCTCCAGAAATACTGCACACATCTATAATTGAAACATCTTCAAGAACTTTTTCCGAATTGATTTTGTTCATCAATTTTTTTTCCAAAATAATTTCATCGGCAATTTCTGTGAACAACGGTGCTGCGTTTTGACGGCCGATAAAATATCCATCCTTTCCATTAAAATTTCCAATCCAAACACAAAGGACATAATCATCAAAAAATCCAACAGTCCAGGCATCTCTAAATCTGTATGATGTTCCTGTTTTAAATCCCAATGGAACTTTATTTGCAAGGGACTTTCTTTCAATTGGTGGAGTATTTTCTTCAAGGATTTTTTTTGTAATGAAGCATGATTCCTTTGAAAGAAAATTTTTATTTTCATCGACTGTTTTTTCGTTTGGAAAATATTTTATTTTTCGTTTTGTTCCATCGTTCAAAATCATTGCATAAAGACTTGCCATTTCAAGTGGTGAAATTTCAACAGTCCCCAATGCGATTGACACGCCATAAAAATTTTTATCTTTTAAATTTTTGATTTCCCCATAATTCAGGAAGTCGTAAACATCGGGATTTATTATGCTTTCCAAATAAACCGCTGGAATGTTTTGACTGTTCAAAAGTGCGTCTCTTGCTGAAATTGGTCCTTTGAAATTTCCTTCGTAATTGTCTGGAGAATAATTTCCAAAACTTGTAGGAGTGTCTGCCAATAATGAATCGGAGTGAATCACACCTTGGTCCATCGCCAAAGCATAGACGAATGGTTTTAATGCAGAACCAGGTGAACGTCTTGAAATAATTCCATCAACCTGTCCACTGATTTCTTTATTCCAAAAATCTTTTGAACCAACATAGGCTTCAATCTCCATGGACTTAGCGTTCAACAAAATTGCAGCACAATTATTTTCTTTTGTTCCGTGAATATTTTTTTCGAGAATATTTTGGAGTGACAAATCAATGGAAATTTTTTTTTGTGTAATCGATTTTTCCTTGGAATTTAAATGTAGAAATCTTGTAAAATGTTTTGCGTTTTCAGGAAAACAACATTTAATTTCAGGTGCGATATAATTTGGACAATTTAATGATTCTCCCAATCGGTTCATTGCATTCAATAAATCATCTGGAAAATAATTTTTTGAGGGACATCGTTTCTGAGGATTCTGTGGAAGAACACATAGCATGATTATTTGATCCATAGTCAAAGCAGAAATTTCTTTTCCAAAAAAATAAATTCCTCCTGCATAAAATCCTTCTATATTTCTACCACATGAAACCAAATTTAAATAAGCTTCGAGTATTTCATTTTTTGAAAATTTATATTCCAAATAAAGTGCGAGAAAAATTTGAGAAAGTTTTCCAAAAATATTTTTAGTATTTATTTTGTACAAAAGTTTTGCAGTCTGCATTGTAATTGTACTTCCTCCTATGGTTCTTGTTTTTTTTATATAAGTTTCTGTGAACGCTCGAACAAGGGATGGAAAATTAATTCCATTGTGTTGATAAAATCTTTTGTCCTCCTGCTCCAATACTGCTGAAATAAATTCGTTTGTAAAATTGGAGAGGGGAGAGAAGATTCTATATTTTTCATCTTTAGTCAAATACACTTTTAGAAGTTCACCATTTCTGTCGAGGTATGCATCTGAAAAATCAATCCCCTGAAGAACTGTTTTTCTTCCACATACTTTCAACAGAAATAGCGAGAGTGCAATTGAACAAATAATTATCAAAAGAACTCTTATTTTTTTCATGGCCTTACTATAATTTTTTCTTCATCGTAACTCATAAATCTAATTGGATTTTCGCCGGTAGTTTCAACAATGACAGGTGGAATATTGAATTCTCCAGATGCCACGACTTTTGCTTTAAATGAATATTTCTTTATTCCGAACATTGTTGCAACTTGTGGGATTCTCATAATTACACGGTCGTCCTCCAAAGCAATTTTTATCCAATCATCGTTTGTCAAAGAATCTTCGGTTATTTCAAGACATGCTGGCAAAATATCTGCAACAATCAAGTCATTAAAGCCTTTTTTCTCGTTCATATTGATTGTGATTTCGACATCGACAATATCTCCAAGATTTAGACTTTTTGTTTCCTTTTTGTCTTTAACAAATTCGCATTTGACTTCGGTTGGACTGTGAACAAATTCCATACTTGGTTTTTCGAATCCACTGACGCTAATGTTGAAGAACAAATTTTTAGATCCTTTGTTTTCAATAGTGAGAGATTCAACC
>JAZUEV010000418.1:0-6345 GCA_045640345.1 Treponema sp. | reverse complement strand
GTCCAAGTCCTTGCACATCCATGCAAGTCGGATACATATCAAGGCCCTCTTGAATGTCGGGGCGTAACCTATGTCCACTTTCTCATAGCAAAGGAGAGCGCTGTAATAGACCGCCACACCGTCGTAGAGAGTTCTCTTGTCCATAAGATTGTGATAAGGAAAAAGGTTTTCCACCATGGCGGTTCTCTTGTCCTGGTCTTCGTAGAGTCTGGCAAGGGTCGCCTGATCCTTTATGGCTGTGAAGTCTTTCCAGAAAAGAGCCGTGTGGCACTTAGGACAGCATCCTATTTCGTAAATCATGGGGAACACTCTTCCGTATTTTTTCGAAGGCTCGTAGATTCTGTGGAGCTCATCCGTCAAAGGTCCTGCAATCATACGTCCCCCTCCCATCTGCATTATCTCTTGCTGGAAAGAAGCGTTGCATACCGGGCAAGTCATCTTTTCCTTTGCCCAATATGAGATGGAAGGCTGCTTTTTTTCGGATAAATCATTTTTTGTTGCCATATATCTAACCTCGCTCTATGACCACGCTGGCCACTGCATATTCTTTTTCGTGACTCAATGAGACAAAAACCTTGGCGCCAGTTCCGCAGATTCTGTCCATGACCTCCAGGGCTTTTCCAGTCACAATCATCTGGGGTTTGCCTTTTTGGTCGTTTTCTATGTAGATGTCCTTCAGTCCAAATCCAACAACACCAGTCCCCAAAGCCTTCGAGAAAGCTTCCTTTGCAGCGAAACGAGCCGCATAGTGTTCAGGACGGGCGATTTTTTTTCCATCCTGCGGGCGGATTATTTCTTTTTGATTGAAAAACCTCTCTATTATATCGGGATTTTTTATCCATTTCTCAAATCTTGAGACCTTGGCGATATCCACTCCAATTCCACAAATCATTCTACAGTTCTTCCGTTTCCACAAGTTCTGGCAGAGAGTCCTCGACCATCTCCAAGTCCTCTTCGTCAATGTTGCCTGAATCAGCGGGTCCTGTATCCGTCTGCAATGGAGAGTCCTGGATAGGATGGGTCGTTGGAATCTCAAGTTCTATTTCATCTTCTTTTTTTATTTCTGTGACCCATATCCTGACGCTTTGGGGTTGGTCAAGTATGCTTGTGCCAGTCGGGGGCGTAACGGTAAGGGGTATTTCGTATGTCCCGGCCTTTGTCACTGATACGCAGTCCGCCGTCACGAATATCTTGCTGGGGTCTATCTGTTCAAGGGATAGCTCTGTACCTTTCAGGCTCACGGAGACGGAAATATTTTTGTTTGTTATTTCAAGGTTCTCGGACAGGTTCGTCAATGAAATTTCCACTCCGTCGAAATTCTTTTTGCCCTGTATTGGAGCAAGCTTTACGCTCAACGTGAAAACAGTGTCGCTTTCCAGGTTCACGTTCAATCGTTCATCCAGCATGGACAGGTTGGGCTTCACGGATATGTTCGTGGCGTAGTATTTGTTCGTGATCTGCCCCAGGTCTATGGCCTCTGTTGTCAGCGCCTCCATCTTCGCCCTTTCGACTATGGTTCGCCCTCCGGATATCTTGATTCTGTCAGGACTTAGGGTCTTTTCAGAAATCTCATATCCCCTTGCCCCCAGTTCTCCGCTGAATGTTGGGACGATCTTTATCCATTCCTCCGTCTTGTGCTCGACGCGGAGCCTGACAGTCTTTGGGCTGTATTCGAATTTGTTCAAATCGCTGGTGGATGAGAAATCTATTATTATTGGAAAATCGTACTCCCCTTCGTCGGTCACTGCTATGAACTGTCCGTCCTGGATTCTTGACCTCAGGTCCACAATGGCCTTGATGTTTGCGTCGTCTATTTTTTCCGTGGACTTCGTGCTTATCTTGACGGTGAAATTCCTGAGGGGCTGCCCGTCTTTCTCCGTTGCGACCATCTGTCCGTCGTCCTTTATGTTGACCACCACGTTGTATGTGGAGTTGACCGACCCATAGTTGTAGTAGACCATGCTTATAAGTACCGTCACTCCCAGGCACACTATCAAGGTTCCCACGTCGGCGGAGGAAATCTTTAGTTTCTCAAGAATCTTCTTGAACTGCATTGCCGTGTTCCTCCTGTTCTGGTGTCTTTTTGGATTTCTCGCTCAGTAGCTGGCTAAGGATCTGCTCTAGTTCCTGCCTTTCAAGGTTCGGATGCATCTGACCGTCGCAGGCTATGCTGATGTGTCCGGACTCCTCGCTTACTATCAAGGCCACCGCATCACTTTTTTCGCTCGCCCCCAACGCCGCACAGTGCCGTGTTCCGTATGTCGATTTCTTTATGTTGTAGTTGTTGCTCAACGGGAGATGGCTTCCTGCCCTTACTATTTTGTCATCCTGTATGATGACCGCTCCGTCGTGCAATGGTGTGTCGTACTTGAATATGGTGACAAGCAGGTTCTTTGAGATGTCGGCGTTCAGTTCCTCTCCGTTCAGTTCTTTCTCGTCGTCCACTATCTTGGACATGGGGTCGTTTCTAAGGAACACAACCAGCATTCCTCGGCTCTTGCTCTGCATTTCGTTTCCGCCCGCCAGTTCGAAAGCTGCGTCCAGTATGCCTGATATTTTGTTGCCGGCGGTGAATGATGTTTTTTTCTTTGACCCTGGATAGAAGAGGCTTATGTTCCCCATCTTCATGATAATCTTCCTAAGCTCAGGCTGGAATATTATGACGAAGGACAGGAGTATTGATGGCCCCAGCTTTCTTATCAACCAGGACAGCATAGGGAGTCTGAAAAATGAGATCAGAAGTCCCACAACGATGATTATGAACGCAGGTTTCAGTGCCTGCACCGAGTTTGTCCTTTTCAATAGCAGGAAGACTTCGTATATGAGGAGAAAAAGAAGTACAAAATCAAGCCCCTTCAGAAGGAATCCTCCCACCGAGGTTAGGCTGCCGCTTATTCCGTTCAATTGTTTAAGCTCCTTTTTGGTCGGTCGCCAGAAAATAACGTCCAGTGACCATTTCAATTATAGGACAAGTTTTGGATTCCCGCAAGCACGTTCAAGGTGTCCACGCATGGAGATACGTCATGGACCCTGACCAAGGTTGCCCCGTTCATCACTGAAACCAGGTTCGCGGCAAGCGTCCCGGGAAGTCTGTCCTCCGTGTCCCTCCCCGTTAATTCTCCTATGCACCTTTTCCTTGACAGAGCCATCAGCACAGGATATTTTCCGTTGCACAGTTTTCCGCATCCCCTCATGAGTGCTATGTTTCCTCCGAGGTCTTTTCCGAATCCTATGCCGGGGTCAAGGATTATTTTTTTTTCGGATATACCTTTTTCCTTTGCGTAGCTTACTCTTGATTGCAGATATTCGTTAACCTCCCTGAAAACGTTTTGGTAGTCGGTGTTCATCTGCATGTCCGTCGGTATTCCTCTTTTGTGCATCAGTATGACAGGGATATCTGTTTTTGCTGCAAGGTCCGCCATTTTCGAATCGTCTTCCAATGCCGAGACATCGTTGAGGATATCTGCTCCAGCGTCAAGGGCAGCCTTCATAACGGACGACTTCCTTGTGTCCACTGATATGGCGACATTCGATTTTTTTCTTATGGATTCTATGACCGGGACTATGCGCCTTATCTCTTCATCGGAATCGACATACATGCTTCCAGGTCTTGTCGATTCACCTCCGATGTCCAGTATGTCAGCACCCTGGTCTATAAGCTCAAGGGCCTTGTCATATCCTCCACGACTTTTTTCGTAGAAGCTGTCCGGAGTGCAGTTGACGATACCCATGACAAACGCCGGTCTTGACGTCTCTATTGTTCTGTCGGCAAGCTCCAATCTCAAGTTCATTCTCTGCTCCTGTTTCGTCCCTCGATACCGTGGTCTTGGGAAAATTGCGGCGTCACCATAAAAACTGTTCTGTTGCGACTGTTTTTGGACGCTAAAAATTGTATTTCCTGGTGGACTTTTATGCGACACCTATCTTGTTGACGGATCGTTTTCATTCATACATACGCCGAGGGGTGTCGGTCCATCAGGTCATTTACCTTCCGCGTTATATATTCCGATGTCAGTCCAACGCCTTCAAGAATCTGAGAGCGATTTCCGTTTGCGACAAAACTATCCGGGAATGCCATGGTCTGTGTCTGTATTGATTTTGTCCTGATGTCTTTTGCCAGAACCGATTCCAGGTATTCACCGATTCCACCATTCTTTACGCCTTCCTCCAATATGGCAACCAGGTTGTAGTCCTTGGCTATGTCCACGAAATATTCCTCGTCGAAGGGTTTAAGGAACCTAAGCACATACATATCGACCACTGTGCCACCGATGAGAAGAGATCTTGCAGATGTGAGCGCCTCTCCATACAGACCTCCGGTGAGGACGAGGAGGATTCTTTTTCGGGAATGGAGTCCCATGAAAAGGTTGTCATCAAGACCTATGCTCATGGCTGGAGCGAATTCCGTGCATCTTATAAGGAGTCCTCTTCCTGTTTCGACGGGGCTTGAGAAACTTGGGACTTCCGATGGACATGAAAGTTTTGGCCATCTTATGCTTACAGGTCCGTTACATTTTTCCACTGCCCACTCCAAGCAGGTTTCAAGGTCCCTTGCCGATGAGACCGAAAGCATGGTCATATTTGGTATGGGCCTGAAAAGTGATATGTCGAATATTCCCTGGTGTGTTTCACCGTCTGCCGGCACCGCCCCGGATCTGTCCAACGCAATGACGACATGTCTGTTCTGGAGGGCTATGTCTTCGATGATCTGGTCAACGGACCTTTGTATGAATGTGGAGTATATTGCCACGACCGGAATCATTCCTCCTGCCGCAAGTCCGCCAGCGAATGTCACCGCATGTTCTTCTGCGATTCCCACATCGAAAAATCTGTCCCGATAGTGACGGGAGAACATATCAAGTCCTGTGCCTTTTGACATGGCCGCGGTTATGGCAACAATTCTCTTGTTTTTTTCGCCAAGATCCATCATCTTGTTGCTGAAGGCTTCTGTAAAGCTCAATGCATCGAATTTTTCAACAACACCGTCGCTGGTATTGAATGGACCTACACCATGGAAGGCAGATGGGTCGTCTTCTGCGGGGCTGTACCCCTTTCCCTTTTTCGTGACCACATGTACAACGACAGGCCTTGGAATCTTTTTTACCCTTTTCAATGTCTCTTCCAACTGTCCCATGGAATGTCCGTTCAGAGGTCCAACGTATTCGAATCCCAGGTCCACAAAAAGATTGTTTGTCAGCAAAAGACCCTTGAGGCCTCTCTTGAACCTGTATAAGAATTTCCCAAATGTCTTGTTGAAGCATGGTATTATGTCTATGGCCCTGTCAATCTTGTACCTGAGTTTCTGGTATCCGGATGACATGGTGAGCTTGGAAAGATACCTTGAAAGAGCTCCCGTATTTTTGCTGATGGACATCTGGTTGTCATTCAATATCACAATGAGATTTTTTCCAAGGTTTCCCGCGTGGCTAAGTGCTTCGAAGGCCATCCCTCCTGTCAAAGCTCCATCCCCGATTACCGCAACCACCTTGTCAGTCTTTCCCTGTAGATTCCATGCAGTCAGAAGACCTATGGCGGAGGATATGGATGAAGATGCGTGTCCCGCGTCAAAATAATCGTGGGGACTTTCATTTATGCGTGTGAAACCTGAGATACCGTCCTTCTCTCTGAGCGACTTGAATGTCTCGTATCTGCCTGTAAGGAGCTTGTGGGGATAGGACTGATGGCTTACGTCCCAAATTATGGCATCCCTTGGACTGTCAAAAACTCTGTGGAGCGCTATGGAAAGTTCCACTACACCAAGGTTGCTGGCCAAGTGACCTCCGTTTTTTCCAACCCTGTCGATTATTTCGGAGCGAATCTCGCTTGCCAAAATTGGCAACTGTTTTTGGGATAACTTTTTTAAATCCTCAGGCGAGTGAATCTTTTGAAGCAGCAAATCAAAATCCCCTTTTAGTCGAATATCCTTGTTAAAAAAAAGACCGCAGTCCGAAATCAACCACGGTCTTCTGTATCACAAAAGCTTACTTGCTCTTATGACGATTTCTTCTAAGCTTCTTCTTTCGCTTATGTGTTGCTATCTTTGCACGCTTTCTTTTCTTTCCACAAGGCATGATAGTACTCCTTTAAAAATATAGGTTATTTCATTATGAAGTTTTTTCCCTTTTCTGTCAAGTTATAATGAATGATTTTCGGGGCTTTAGGCGTTTTGTGGCAATAAATTTTAAAGATATTCCCTGAGGAGCGTGTTCAGAAAAAGTATGCCGTCTTCGTTCAAAGCGAATTTCGTGGACAAGTTTTTGTTTGTCCGTCCAAGATCTTCAAATTTTTTCCAGGCGCCGTTTTTGCGTCCCAGTCTTTCTTCCAGGTCCCCGTTCCAAGCCAGAT
>JAZUEV010000417.1:0-2633 GCA_045640345.1 Treponema sp. | reverse complement strand
GTGTAAAAACAAAAGAAGAACTTGTCGAGCGGATCACAAAATATATAGCCGAGGTAAATAAAAATCCCGTAGTTCCAAACTGGACTTATAAAATGGACGAGACAATCATTCTGTAGGTTATTTTAAAAACGATGTACTAGTGGGGGGATAGTTAATAATAACTTGCAACCGATTGTTTATTTTAAGACACTAGTAGGAGGGCAAAACTAACTACCGGTCGTTAGTTTTATCGCGCCCCTATGAGTATCAGCGCTATAACCAATCGGTTATCATGCTATCACCGCTCCATTCAACACAAGTATCGTCGCTATGGTTAATCGGTCATTCCGCTATCACCGTCCAATCCCCAGCAAGTGTCATCGCTATAATAAATCGGACATCATGCTATCATCAACCCACCCCCAGCAAATATGGTTGTAAATCTGGAAAAACAAGTTGGGGTTTGGACTTTTGTAAAGATAAAATCTATTGTTCCGATAATAATATGAAAGGCTGTCAAAACTTGTTTTTTGTTGCGTTTGTTGGTATATTATAGTAGTGTCTTTTGAATTTTTGAGGGACTATGTGATAGCCATCAGGACTTGACAAATTTTCTACTTCGATTGGACGTAAGTTTGACGGTTTGACCAATTTTTAGGAAGCGGGGCTTTTTTATGGATAACAGTTTTAGCGAAAAGTATTTGGCGGCGTTTGAGGAAAAGAAGGCGTGGTTTAACACTGTGCAACTGCCAAAAATCCAGGATAGTTATCGCTTGCATTTGGTTTGTATAAACAATCTTATAGAAGCTCTGGTTAAAAAGTCTTTGATCAATCCTGACCCTTATAAAAAAGATAAGAAAATCTCTCAGGTCGTCAGTCCAGAGGATACTCCTTTTAATGAAAACGAAAGGGCGAATGTTTTGGGTGTTCGTTTGAGTGATTACCAGAGTATGTTGGATTTTGTCTGCAACTATATGAAGTTTACTGTTGAACAGATTACCACTGATAAAATCAAAAGACTTCTGGATTTGAACTCCACATTTGGTTGGACAAATCTTTCTCCAAACTCACCTAAAATCAATACTCGGTCTTTGGCTTTCTGTATCAATGCCGCAAGAAATGGTGCACAACAGATTCAGATTGCAGTAATCAATGATAGTTTGAATAAAACAGTCGAGGCGGTGACTTCTATTAATTCTGGCCTTAAGGATTTGTTTGAATTCCAGAAATCTGTTTATAAGGCTTCTGTGAGACAAAATGTCTTGGGTGCTGATGGATTTGATTTTGAAAAGTGTACCAGCGAAGCGGCTATGGTTGCTGAAATCAAGCGTGTTTATCCTGGAAAGATGCCTAAACATTCATATAACTCTGATTTGGTGCATGAGATTATTGAAGAAGAATTGTCTCCTTCAAAGGGTGTGCTTCAGGAACAGGAGTTGGCAAAATTTAGAATCGTTTCGGAAGCAAAAAAAGAAGCCAAAAAGACTACAGTTGATACAAGGGATGTGATTCTCCAGATTGTTCATCTTTTGGGAACTTTTGGTGAGCAGTATGAAGTTGTTCTTGATAAGATTAACAACAACAGTTCAATTCTCCAGGACCAGAAAAATACAGGATTCCAGAAATTCAAGAAATTTTTGAGACAGCTTTTCGGTATTGCGGAACCAGATGTGGAATATACTATCTCCATAACAGATACTACGACCCAGACTGTTAAAAAAGAAAAACTGAGTTTCACTGATTTTTTCAACAATCTTGTAAAGAGAACAAAATATTACAACGCAATCAACGCTCCCCAGAGTGGTGTGTTTGGAAAAATCGCTGCCCAGCCTGAAGATAAGATTCTTGAATTCTTGAACAAACAGTCGGTTGATAATTCCAGACTTATGCAGGTTCTTACAGCCTTGGACGATTATTTCAAGACAAATGTTTCTGCTGTGGATCGTTCAAAAATCAAGGGAATCAAACCTGAACTTTCATTCATCAAGAGTATCACAGTCAAGATGAATCAGGAAAAAGCTGAATATATTGCTTTGGTTGAAGAAAAAGAACAGATGAGGAAATTGGGAATCACTCAATGAAAAAATTAAAAGCAATTCTTGCGACTTTGGTTTTGGCAACAACTGGTTGGGCTTATGATGTTTACTCCCAGCCAGACTTTTATCCCCAAGACCAAAGAACTTTTGTTATAGCCTTTCCAGATTATGAGTATGACTTGAATCCTCATACTTATAGTTATACCACGGAAAGCCAAATCATAGTCGGACTTTACGAAGGTCTTTTTTCCTATAATCCAGTAAATCTGAAACCTCAATACGCATTATGTACCTCGTATAAAATCAGTCGGGACAAAAAAAGATGGACTTTCACTATCAGGGATGGAGCAAAATTTAGTGACGGCACTCCAATTACCGCCCAGACTTTTAGGGATTCATGGATTTCATTATTGTCAAATCCTAGGGCATCTTTTGCTTCTATGTTGGATTGTGTTACAGGAGCAAAGGATTTTAGATTGGGAAACGGTAGGGAAGAGGATGTTCGAATTTCAGCCAAGGATGAAAAAACTTTGGTGATTTATTTGGACAAGGCTTCTTCTCATCTTCCAAGTGTGTTGTGCCATGGGGCTTTTTCCGCTGTCAGTAACATATAGTATG
>JAZUEV010000416.1:0-2305 GCA_045640345.1 Treponema sp. | reverse complement strand
AAGATTTTCTTTTGTCTTATAATTTTGAATTGAAATATTTTTATAGACAATATTTCCATCGGAAGTTTTATAGCCATAAACTTTATGTTCAAAATTTATATCAGCAATCTGTGAAACTTTTTCGCTTAGATCAAAAAAATTATTTTCATCACCAAGGAATTTTTGGTCATAAATAAGAGAGTCAA
The DNA here is from genome assembly GCA_045640345.1 of Treponema sp. Lineage (GTDB taxonomy): Bacteria > Spirochaetota > Spirochaetia > Treponematales > Treponemataceae > Treponema_D. Next base: position 2,120 of record JAZUEV010000416.1, on the reverse strand, counting down.
AATCTTCAATACCTAAATCAATTAATTCTTCACCGCTAAAATAAATTGACCCTTCTTCCATTTTTTTATCAAACGAAACAATAATTCTGGAATCCCTAAATACTCCAAGCTGATCAAAATATGGAGAATAGGACAAAACTCTTGGTCGCTCCACACAAAACGGTTCAACGAGCAAACCATTTTTTTCCGCTATAAATTTAAAACTTGTTTCAGCATTTGTCACATCTTCAATTTCTATAAACTGACTAATTTCTTCTTCTGAATAGATTTTTTTTGAAGTTTTATCTTTTATCTGCCATTTTATGAATTCATAATTTGAATATGGATTACAAATCAGAGAAACAGATTCACCGATTTTTGAGGACGTATCACCATTGGGGACAGTCTCGGCATTTGAACTAAAGACCCTAAGTTCTATGGATTTACTATTATTAAAAACCACTTCCTTATCAAAAATCTCTTTGATGTCACCGCTGTTTGAAAAATTTGTACATGCCGAAAAAACAAATCCACATAAAGCCAAAATAAAAATCATTCTCATAAAAATACTCCCCCCTTATTAATGCACATACCGTATTACTTTTGGATTTTCACTTTCATTATCTTTCGATCCTGCATAAGAGAAAGCGTATATATAATATGTTTTACCTTTTTCAAAAAAGTTGATTGAAAATCTTTCTGAAATATAACCACTTGCTATAAATTCATCAGTTGCATCATCTTGTATATAAATATGATATCCATCAGCATTTCCGTTAAGTGGTTTGTAGATTTTAATTCCACATACTCATCGGTTTTGTCATAGACTGTTATTTTTTCTGGCATTTCTGGTTGCGTGTACAAATAATAAGGTCCGTCACAATTTACGTTCATGGCCTTACGTGATTTTACGTCTGTTTCATTCGGTTTTGTTGATCCATTAAAAGTCACAAACCAAAGATAATAAATTGTTCCAGGAGTCATTTGTTTTGACAAAGGTATGGTTGTTGATTTACCACTGTTCCAAGTTCCCCAATAATCATCATAAATCGCATCCTCAAAATTTGGTGTGTTGCTATAATAAATCTGCATTCCACCAGATTCTAAGGTTGAAGGCCAATCCCAAGAGATTTTGAAATTTGTGGTGTTTATTCCTGTCAAATAAATTTCAGCTGGATCAGGTCGGATATATTCAGTACGATGGAAAGATGTATTTCCAAAAATGTCGTACATAATAATATAGACATCATATTTAACACCAGATTCCAAGCCCGTCAATTCAAATTTTGTTCCAGTAGAATTCAAATCTTTTATCCTATAAGAACTTTCATTTTCTTTTTTGTAATACCAGGCGGCTGCATAATAATAGTCCAAATCTGGTGTCCACTGCGCAATAATAGATTCATTATCTGTGTCCGATCTAAAATCAACAGTATTTTTTGGTCCAGTTTTATCAACAATAAAATTATAGATTTTTTGTGAACAATTTCCCTGCACATCAAAAAATTCAAAGACAGCACTAAAGACACCTTCACCCAAGTTGGACAGATCCAATGTCTGAAGATTTTCAGCCGACCCAAAACTGCTAAGGGTATCAGAAATGTGGTTTGTATATTTGAACGAATAATTTTTTTTCAGAACTTTGGTTTCAAGCGCCTTGTACAAATTATTATGAGTTTGATAAATTTTCACATCAAAATTCTCTGACGGTAGACTCTTGAGATCCTCCACTTCTGCATAAAAATAAATTTCTTGATTTTTCAAAAGGAACATAGATTCTAAATCGTCACGAGTCAAATTTTCAGGAGCATAATCCAGGGATTTTAGAAGTTCTTTTGTCTTGGATTCAGAGTCATAAACAAAAAGATTTTTTACATTCGGTGGATCGGAATCATCAATTTCAGAATTCACAAGATAATTCCACTTAACCGAATTTTCCAGATTCACAATTTGGTTGTATTCTGAATAAAAAAAGTTTTCCGAAATTTCAACAACCACACTTGTCCCAGTGTCCGGTAGATTTTTCATATCCGCAGGGATAATCAAAATTTCTGAATCTTCAAAATATGGTGCATGAAATTTTTCAGCAATATTTGTTTCTTCTGAATTTTTAACAGTCGAAGTCGGAGGCCAAGCGGTCT
>JAZUEV010000415.1:0-6530 GCA_045640345.1 Treponema sp. | reverse complement strand
TACTTTCCATTTTCATATTTTGAACTATAATATTGGTATGAACAGTTTAAATCCAATTCCTAAATTTATAGAAGAAAACATTTCAGATCTTCAAAGTGTTTTTGTTTTTCCAACCCAGACCGCAGCAAACATGTGGGCAGATTGGACCATCACCCATACAGAAAAAAAAGCAGTCCCAATGGAAAGGTTCATCGCCTGGGACGATTTCAAGGGGTCGTCAATTAGGTCAACCCACCAGAATAAGACTTCAATTCCTGGGACAATGCGAACCGTTTTTGCGGATAATCTTTTGAAAAAAAATTCCGAAGAAAAATTCTTATCATATATTATCACAAAAGAATATGCAGAAAATGCAGATGGATTTGTGGATTGGATTGCCCAAATTCTTCCATCCCTTTCACTTTGGAAAAAAACTTTTGATGAAAAAAATTTGAACTACGATGAAGAAGACAAAGACCTTCAGGAAATCTATATAAGATATAAAAATTTTTTGGACTCCCACAATCTTTTCGACCCAGCATGGGAGACTCCGCCTTTTGATTCCAACGGAAAAAAATTTGTCATCTTCTTTCCGGAAATCCTTATGGACTATTTGGAATACAAAAAAATTCTTGAATCCACAGAAGCAATAACTTTGGTCCACATTCCTGAAATAAAAGATAAACCTGAATGTAGATTTTATTCAAACTCTCGTACCGAACTTCGACAATTGTGTCTTCGGCTAAAAAAAATCCATGACGAAAAAAATATTCAGTGGCAGGACATGGCTGTAAATGTTTTTGACCTGGAAACCTGGGGGTCCTATCTTGACAGAGAAATGAATCTTTATGAAATCCCTCACGTCCAAAGAAATGGAAATCCATTGAGTTCATTTTCGGCAGGAAATTTGTTCAACCAGATTCGTGATTGCGTCTCACAAAATTTTTCTTACGATTCAGTAAAAAATCTGCTTCTCAACACTTCTCTTCCTTGGACCGATTTTAATTTGAACCAGCGTCTTGTAAAATTTGGAAAAGAAAACAATTGCATCTGTTCATTCAAGACCACGGACAAAAACGGTAACGAAAAAAAATTTGATATCTGGGAAGAGTCTTTTAAAAATCCAGTTGACCCAAGAACGGTTGATGAAAAAATCAAAAACATTTACAAAAGCCTAAAAGATATTTTGACTGCGATGGTCACCTCCGACAGTTTTGAAAAAATCCGCAGCAATTATTTTACATTCAGAACAAAATTTTTTGACGTGAAAAAATTTACCGAACAAAGCGACAGAATTGTAAGCCGATGTATCGCGGAACTTGGTGATCTGTCGGATTTGGAAAACGATTTTTCAGATTGTCCAGTCTCAAACCACTACAGTTTTTTCCTGAAGATTTTGGACAGCAAAAATTATGTTCCACAAAATTCTCAGCTTGGTGTACAGATTTTACCATACAGACTTTCTGCTCCTGCGCCATTTAAAATTCAGGCAATCCTTGATTCAAGCCAGGCATCCATTTCTGTTGTCTACAGGCAGTTGGGATTTTTGGATGAGGAAAAACGAAAAAATCTTGGACTTGCACAGGAGTCCAATGTTACTGAACATTTTATCGACCTCTATAATATTTGCACCGACGACGAAACAATTTTTACCGCCGCCGAAAAAACTTTTACCACCTATGCGCTGACCTCTGCATACCTTGAAGAAAAAGATTGCAGAAAAAAAGATGAAGACAATCTGGACGCAAATGATTTTTACATCTTGGAAAAAGAAAGTTTCCTTAATGATAAAAAAGAATTTCCCCAGAGGATTTTTAAAACAGAAAAAATTGGATTTGAGTCTTGGAAAAAAATGGAGACAAAAGATTCCGATTCAAAAATTACTGACGATGCAAAAAAAGAACTTGACGCTCTCATGGATAAAAAATTGATGCGAGATAAAAAAGTAAGAATCACTTACAGCTCCCTGAGAAGTTATTTTGAAGATCCCCACGATTTTATGTTGTCAAAAGTTTTCAATCTGGAAAGCGAAAACAATGTGGCAGATTTGACTCCTCCATTTATGATTGGAAATTTGAATCACAAGATTCTAGAAAATTTCTGCACCCGATTGATTGAAGAAGATCTTTGCCTAAAACTGGATGACGATGGAAGTCTATCTGAAAATTACAGGAACATACTTTTTGAAAGCATTGACGATGCAATAAAAAATATTGAGGAAACGAGCGCACTTTCAAGACAAATAATTTTAAGCTCAAAAGATTCAATCAAAGTCACAATGCTGAATGCTGTCTCAGAACTTTCAAATAAATTCCAGGGATACAAAATTCGCAACATCGAAAAAGAATTCAAATATTATCCAGAAGACAAGGACTATTATTTTTACGGAATTGTTGACTGCATTTTGATTGAACCAAGTTCGGGTCAGTGTGTTCTGATTGATTTTAAAACCAGCGACAGTGCCATCCACAAAAATAAATTCTTTGTAAAAGATGGTGTGGACGTGCCGGATTTCCAGATGCCGATTTATATCCACATTTTGGAAAACCAGGAACCTGCAATAGAAATCAACGACAGCGCATTCTTCAATATCTCCAAAGCAGATTTCGTTCCATTCATCGGCTGTGAAAATTTATGTTCCTCAAGGTCAAAACCAAATTCAAAAAGCGATTTGGATTTGACAATGAAAACATTTCTCATGCAGTCAGAGTTCTACACAAAAAAAGTTCTGGAGCATAATATCGAATCAGAAAATCCGGTGGAAGAATTCAAGGAAAATTGTCATTCAATTTGTATAAACAATGATGGAGAGTAAAAATGAGCGACACAAAATTTGATAAAGCACAGCTTGAAGCAATCAACATAGAAAAAAACGCAGTAGTAAGCGCAGGAGCAGGTTCAGGAAAAACATCAGTTCTGGCAGCAAGATTTTCTCATTTGGTTTTGGACAAAAAAATCAATGTGGACGAAATCCTTACCTTGACATTCACAAAAAAAGCAACAGTCGAAATGTACGGAAGAATCTACCAGACCCTCAAATCAAAAAATCCAGAAGCCGTCGCCGATTTTTACAAGGCAAACATAAAAACATTGGACAGCTATTGTTCATACATTTCAAAAAAGGGGGCGCATTTTTATGGCATCAGTCCCACATTTTCTGTTGACAAGTCAGCAGTTGAAGACACAATCAGATCATTGGCGCTTCCATATATTTTGCAGCACAGGGACAATCCAGGAATCAAAACTCTTTCCATGTCCCACTCTTTTGAAAGAATTGCCGACGAACTTTTTGTTCAACCAATGCTTGAATATTCGAGAATTTCCCAGCCCATCGATTTTGAAAAAAATTTGGAAATCCAGTTGGCAAAAATTTTTTCGGATATGGAAAAAGTTGTCCAGGAAAATCTGGTATTGTATTATCAGCTTCGTGACGCTTATGAAGATTATTCCGGGAACAAGAACACAAAATTTCTGAACCATCTGAAAGAGCAATTTGCAAAACCAATTCCATCTGAGGATTGCAGTTTCAACAGCTCAAAAGAATTTCCTCAGCTGGTGGATTTCATAAATCATTTTATTGAGTTCACAAGCGCCGGTCTTTCAGGTGTAAAATCGGATGAAATCAAAAATCCTTACAATGCATTGAAGACTTCAATATCCAAAACCATTTCCCTTGCAAATTTTATTTACGGCGAAAAAACAATTCGACAGTTGATTCCTCTTTTAAATGATTTTCAAAATCAGGTGAACAAAATCAAGAGACAAAATTCAATTCTCACCTACGCAGATGTTTCGTCCTTGGCGTTGCAGATTTTGATTGACCATCCTGAAATCCGATTGAGCGAAAAGAAAAAATACAAGTCAATTATGATCGACGAATTCCAGGACAACAATGAGATGCAAAAAAATCTTCTGTTCCTGTTGGCGGAAAAAGAAAATCGAAATGAAAAATCCATTCCAGCCGTGGAAGATTTGGTTGAAGGAAAACTGTTTTTTGTAGGAGACGAAAAGCAAAGCATCTATCGATTCCGTGGCGCAGATGTCAGTGTGTTCCGAGGACTTTCTGAAAATTTCAAGGATGGAAATCTAAGGCTCGCCACAAACTACAGGTCCGATCCAACATTGATTGCCGCATTCAACACAATATTCGGCGGAACTCCATATCCATTGGCAAAAGAAAATCAATGCAAAAATATTCCATCAATTTTTTTCACACAAAACAATGACGATGTAAAAAATTATGAAGCAATCTACAGTGACGCAGAAATTTCAGAGACACCAAAAAAAGAAATCTCAGCCATGTCCGAAAAAGAAATTTCTGAACAGTACAAGCAAAAAATTCATTTTGCATTCTATGATAAAAAAAATACAGATGCGGATGAAAATAAATTTCTTGTAAACGATGAAGCTCAGATAGCATGGATCGTTGATGAAATAAAAAATCTCATGGAAACAAAAAACGCAAAGCCTGAAGATTTTGCCATACTTTTTAGAGGATATAAATATCAAGTGGCATTGGAGCAGAGACTTTTGCAGGAAGGAATTCCATACAACACTGAAACAGTCACAGGATTTTTTAGAAGTTCTGTTGTAGTGGATATTTTTTCTTTCCTGAGAATCTGTGCCTATCCAAAAGATTTTTTGGCTTATGAAAAAGTTTTAAAATCCTCCATCGTAAATTTAAGTACGGAAGAAATAAATTCAATTTTGACTACACACAAAAAAATGGACGACGACGATTGTTTTGCATTCAACCTGGACGCGGAAAATATTTTGAATGGGCTTTCACTGGAACGATTCAATCATGCAAAGAAACTGTATGAAAAAATTTCCGTTGAATCAAAAGACCAGAGCCTTGTAAAAACTTTGGACACTTTCTGGTATGAAGCCGGATATCGCTACGAAACTTTCTGGAATCACAGGACAACCATGTTCGCAAGTCTTTACGATAAAATTTTTGAACTGGCTCGTCAGTGTGATTCTGAATGCAAAAATCTTGCCGACTTTGTTGACAGCGTTCTAACCTACGAAGATGAATCAAAGCATTTGGACGACATGGATATTCCATTGGAACAAAAACCAGGCGTGCATCTTATGACCATCCACAAAAGCAAGGGTCTGCAATTTGAATATGTTTTTATCCCCAACGTGGACCACGGAAGCAGCAAGGACTCCAATCAAAATATCTGTTATTACTCCAAGGAATTTGGTCTGTCAATCAACACCCCACCCCATCCAGATTTTGGAGTAAAGACAAATTATTTTTGGGACCTAGTTTCCGAAGAATCAAAAAATATGGCGAAAGCTGAATTGAAAAGACTTATCTATGTTGCCATCACTCGCGCAAAAAAAGAAGTCTATATCACAGGCACCATTGGAAGAAACAGTTCCGACAGCATATACGCTCTTTTGAAAGACCAGATTAACTATTTTTATCCTGAATACGAAGATGGAAATATGAAGCCTAACGATTCTGCTCCATTCGACTATCGCAAAATAGAACCTATCGCCATAAAAAAAGATGTGGATTTTGGAAAAGGAAAAGCCGATGTGATTTCTCGTGTGGATAAAGATTATGAAAAATCCATGGTAATTGAAAAAACTTTGGAGCAGAGCAAATATATCAGTCCAAGCAAACTCTATATCGATGAAGAAAACTCGGGCGACAAAAAATCAATAACAAGTTTTTCCGAAATCGACCAGGTTGTGGAAAGCTCCAAGGGAAGATTTTCTTTTGCGGATTTTGGATCGATTGCCCACTTGTATATGGAAAGCGCAATCAATGGAACAAATCCAGAATTGTCCAGCAGACTTTTGTCAGGTCTTGAAGGCAACAAAACATATCTAAAAACTGTTGTCACCTCCTGCGAAAAAATGCGTGAACAATTTATGCAAAGCGATTTGGGGAAGGATGCATTAAATTCAAAATGGCACAAAGCTGAATACAGTTTCAAAAGTCTTGTGGCTGACAAGATTGTTTCGGGACAAATGGACTTGATTTTTGAAAACCAGGATGGGAGTTTCACTTTGGTGGATTACAAAACAAACCACGAAATAGAGCCGGAAATTTATTACAAGCAGCTGGCATGTTACAAGCAAGCCCTTAGTCAAATGAGGGGCGTGCCTAGCAATAAGGTTCGCTGTGTTTTATATTATCTCCGTCATGGAAAAGCAGTGGACATCAGCGAGGAATGTTCAAAGGTTGATTTGGAAAAAGCTGTGCAGGAAATTTATATGTAGGACAGGAATCAAGTTTTAAACACAATAGGACATCCCACGGAATTATGTTTCTTAGGGATGTCCATTTTTATCTTCGTGTTTGATTTAAACTAGGAAGTCTAAAAATTGATATTTTTAGAGATACCCTTATTTGTTGAGATACTCAACAACCAATTCTCCCATCTTCTTTGTTCCAACCAATTTTCCTGAAGCCTTGAGAGCATCACGGTCGTCACCAGCAATGTCACCGGTTCTCCAACCATCGTCAAGAACTTTTTCTACAGCAGCTTCGATTGCCTTTGCCTCAGTCTCCAACTTGAAGTCGTAGCGAA
>JAZUEV010000414.1:0-3342 GCA_045640345.1 Treponema sp. | reverse complement strand
TTCTTTACAGTCCAAGATTTTTGATGATACTGTCGCACACCTTGATTCCGTCCATTGCTGAACTTACGATTCCTCCAGCGTATCCTGAACCTTCCCCGGCGGGATAAAGATTGATTAAGTCAACACACATGAGACTTTCCTTGTCCCTTGCAATTCTGACAGGGGTCGATGTTCTGGTCTCCGATGCAATCATCAAAGCTTCAGGACAGATAAAGCCTTTCATATCTTCTTTGTCAAAATCCGCAAAAGCTTTTTTCAGTCGAAAAGAAATCTGTTTGGGAAGCCACTTGTCCAGTCTTGAAGGAACAAGTCCAGGAGCGTAGCTTGATTTTGGAAGGTCGGTGCTGTATGTGTTGTTCATAAAATCCACAAGTCTCTGGGCTGGGGCTTTTTGATTTTCACCATTTTTTTGAGTCAGACTTTCGATATGGATTCTCCACAAAAGACCTGCCAAATCTATGCAACCCATGTCCTTTGCTTTCTGGACAAAATCAGATGGAATATCTTCCGGTTTTGTTTCAACCACAATCGCCGCGTTGCTCCATGCACTGTTACGACCGGCCGCTGACATTCCGTTTACAACAATTTCCTCTGGACCTGAGGCGCTGGGAACAACAAATCCACCGGGACACATACAAAAGCTATACACCCCTCGATTTTTCACTTGGGTAACAAGTTTATATTCGGCGGCACCAAGTTCTTTTACTGTCTTGGATGAATGATAGCGGATCAAATCGATTTTGTCTTTGGGATGCTCAACCCTGACTCCCACCGCGAAAGTTTTTGCTTCAAGAGACTTTGGTGAAATCCGTGCAACCATAAAATAGATGTCCGGAGCTGAATGACCGGTCGCCAAAAGAACAGCGTCGGAAAGAATCTGGACTTTTTCTTTTGTGTCCACTTTTTCAGCGAAAATGCCTTTTACAATTTTTTTTCCATCTTTTTCTTCTATTATAATATCATCGCAGCGAAGACCAAAATGGATTTCTCCACCAAGTTCCAAAATCTTGTTTCTCATGTTCTGGATTATGGCAGGAAGTTTGTCGGTCCCGATATGTGGATGGGCATCTGTCAGGATTTTTTCATCGGCTCCAAAATAATTAAAAATAGAAAGCACCAGTGGAATGTCACCTCGCTTGTTGCTTCTGCTGTAAAGTTTTCCATCGCTAAAAGTTCCTGCTCCACCTTCGCCAAAACAATAGTTGCTGTTTCCGTCCAATTTTCCTTTGGTACTGATATTCGCTATATCTCTTTTTCTTGTGGAAACATCATTTCCTCTTTCGATGATTATGGGTTTGATTCCTTGTTCCAATAATCTTAATGCACCAAAAAGTCCTGCAGGTCCGGCACCAACTATGGCAACAGTTTTTTTTCCGTCACATTTTTTCCATTGAGGGACAAAAGTTTTTGAATCGGTGGATTTTTCTCCGATGTAGATTTTGTATCGCAAATGGATTTTCACATCCCTGTGTCTTGCATCGACGGATCTTTTTTCAAGAACAAATTCCGCGTCCTCTGTTTTTTGGATTCCTTTTTTTGCTAGTTCCCTGAAAAGCTCTTGTTTTACCACGGCTTTATTTTTTTCTGTATGTGCCGAAACTGTTATGGTGACTGTCTGAATCATAATATGAAAGTCTACTACATAAATAAAAAAAAGAAAATGGTTTATGGAATTGGAAGCCTCTAAAAATTGAAATTCCATTGGATTCATATAAGGGCATGGAGGAATTTTGATGAAATCTTTTTCCGAAAGTGATTGGAAAGTTTTTAGAGAAAAAATTGTTGTGTGGCAGGAAAACTATATCGCAAAGACAAATGAAAAAATCATAAAAGTTTTGTCCGACCAAAATTTGGTTGCTTCAGATAGATTTTGGAAAGCGGAAAAAATGATTGCCAGAGAAAAAAAGAAGACTTCTGTTGTGGCTGAAATGACCAGAAGCAAAATGGTCTACAATATTTTGTCCATGATAAAAGAAAAATCGATTACCATTGAAGACCTAACTGATTTTAGTGAAGATTTTCAGGAGCACATAAAATCCATTCTAATCGACTAAAAAAAATTGCTCCATCATTATTTGAAAGACCTGAGTGATATGATAGAATGGAGAAAGTTTTTGGAGGAAACTATGAAAAAGATTTTTGCTTTTTTGATTTTGTCTTTGCTTCCGGTTTTGATGTTCGCTAAACCTGCTGCAAAAGTTTTGAACATCTACACCTGGAACGAAGAATTCCCAAGCCGACTTATTGAATTTTATCCAGGATATGACAAAGAACGAAATATGATTGGGGATGTGAAAATCGTCTACAATATAATTTCGTCTGTGGGCAATGAGTATCTAAAAGAATTGTTCAAAGCCCTGGGGCAAGAAACCGTGGATATTTTTTGTGTTGAACCAGCCTATGCCTCATATTTTGTTGAATCAGGTTTCACAATGGATATGAAGAATCTTGGCATAAAGGATTCGGATCTGAAAAATCAGTTTCAGTTTGTCAAAGATTATATGACATCATCGAATGGTGAATTGAAGGGACTGTCTTGGTTGTCATGTCCTGGTGGCGTGATTTACAGAAGATCGATTGCAAAAAAGGTTTTGGGGACAGATGATCCAGACCAAGTACAGAGGGCGATTTCAACTTGGGAAAAATTTGATAATGTGGCAGCCATGGCAAAATCAAAGGGATATTATATGGTCTCTGGTTGTGAAGATAATTTGAGAGTCTTCGATGACAACAGAAAAACTCCCTGGATTGTTGACGGCAAGATCAATATAGATGATTCCATTTACCAGTGGATTGTACAGCAAAAAAAATATGCCGAAAATGGATATTCAAAAAACATCGGCATGTGGACTGCTGAATATTTTGATGGCGGAAAAAAAGACGGAGATGTCATGTGCTATTTTGGACCTGACTGGTTTTTGAACTGGAGTCTTGCTCCTAATGCCGAAGAGACCTATGGCGACTGGGGATTCTGTAAAGGACCTGCTGGATTCAACTGGGGTGGAAATGCTCTTTGTGTTGCGCCTGAAACAAAACATAAGGCTTTGGTAAAGGATATCCTTTTGACACTCACCACCAACAAAAATGTTATGACAAAAATTGCTGATGAAGCGATGGACATTGTGAACAACGAAGAGGTCTTGAAGTCTGCCACCAAAAAGCGTACTTTCAACAATCCATTCCTTGGTGGACAAAATCCAATCAAATATTACATTGAATCAGCCAAGTCGTTGGATCTATCGAACACGTCCCTTCAAGATGATTTTTTCAAGGATGTCCTTGTGGATGCAATGAAAGATTATTTTGATGGCCTGGTGGATGAGGAAACAGCCTTTTATAATT
>JAZUEV010000413.1:0-4823 GCA_045640345.1 Treponema sp. | reverse complement strand
ATCGCACAAAAGATATTTAGTATCCGTTATGCCTAAATCTATCAGTTCTTCACCTGTATAATAGATAGAACTTTCATCCATTGGTTTGTCAAAAGTTACACGAATGGAACTGTCCTGGTAAGCACCTTCAGCACTATAGCGAGGGGAATTCAATATGACTGCTGGTCGTTCTGCACATTTCGGACTTATGGTGATATTATCTATATATTTTTTGATTCTAATAGTTGTGGTGCTTTTATACAAATCATCAAACTCAAAAAATTGATTCATTTCATCTTCATCAAAAACTCTCTGTGTTTTGGAATCGATAATCTGCCATTTCACAAATTGATAGGCGGAATAGGAAGAAAAGGAAAGTTCTAATTTATCTGTGACCTTTTTTACAAAATCTCCAGCTGGTGTAATCTTACCTTCTTTTGAAATTATCCTAACATTTATATCTGGAGAAGTGGCGTAATCAACAGATTTGCTAAGTTCATCTTTAAGGGTGCTTCCATCCATTTTGGAACATGAGAAAAAAAGTGTCCCAACAAGAAAAAATATAATATATCGGGAGAGTTGTCGCATAAGCTCCTCCTTTTATGTTTAAGTTGCAGATTGAAAACAAATATTTACTTTAATTATAAGTTATTATAGTTCAAAAAGATAGTCCCAAAGGGTGTTTTTGAAAAAAAATTTTTGATTTTCTTCTATTTATAGTGCAATGTTATAGACAAGATTTTAAAGATATGGCAAAATACAATCTAGCGAAGGTGCTGATTCTGCTTATGTCGGGGTCAGCTCTTTTTTTTACTCGACTAACTCTACAAAAGGAGCGAATGATGAACAAATTTATTGAGTGGGTTACCAATACCAACAATGCTGTCAACGGTGTGGTTTGGGGTACTTTTGGTATAGCACTGTTGTTTGTGGCTGGATTGGTTATGACCGTCACTACAAAGGGATTCCAGTTTACTCACTTTGGTCATTGGATGAAGAAGACCATTGGTGCTATTTTTAAGGATAGGCATGTTACAGCTCATACAGCAAAGGACAATAAAGCTATTTCTCAGTTCCAGAGCCTTTGTACTGCTTTGGCTGCAACAATCGGTACAGGAAATATCGTTGGTGTTGCAACTGCTATAGTTCTTGGTGGTCCTGGTGCAATTTTCTGGATGTGGATTATGGCACTTTTTGGAATGATGACCAACTATTCAGAAAATGTTTTGGGTATTTTCTATCGTGAAAAGGGAAAGAACGGTGAATGGCATGGTGGTGCAATGTACTACCTCAAAAAGGGGCTTGGTGGATACAAAGGAATGAAGTGGGTCGGAATTGTTCTGGCTGTCCTCTTTAGTATTTTCTGTCTTATGGCAAGCTTTGGTATTGGAAATATGTCACAGGTTAACTCAATCGCTGGAAATATGGAAAGCGCATTCAATGTTAAGCCTTGGGTGACAGGTATCGGTCTTGTTATTCTTTCTGCCGTGGTTATTTTGGGTGGACTTAAACGTGTTGCTGCCGTTACTGAAAAATTGGTTCCAGTTATGGCTATCATCTATATTGTTGGTGCAATTGTTGTTGTCTGTGCCAATGGAAAAATGATTCCAGCTGCATTTGGTTCTATTTTCAAAAGTGCATTTGCTGTAAAGTCTGCAACTGGTGGAGTTATCGGTTATGGTCTCCAGATGGCAATTACATGGGGATTTAAGCGTGGAGCATTCTCAAATGAATCTGGTCTTGGTTCATCTGTTATGGTTCACTCATCATCAAATGTAAAAGAACCAGTTCGCCAGGGTATGTGGGGAATCTTTGAAGTATTCGCTGATACAATCGTTGTTTGTACATTGACTGCATTGGTTGTTTTGACATCAGGTCTTGTTGATTTGGAAACAGGTCACATGATTTCTGAAAACGTAAAATCGGCTCTGGTTGGTGAAGCTTTTGGAACAATCTTTGGAAAAGTAGGACCAATGTTCATCGCTATTGCAATTCTGTTGTTCGCTTATTCAACAGTTTTGGGATGGAGCCACTACGGTTCAACTGCTTGGGGATATTTGTTTGGTGAAAAGTCTGTTGTTATTTACAAAGTAGTGTTCGTTGTGATGGTTTACTTTGGTTGTACAATGAGCTTGGATTTGGCTTGGGATTTGTCAGACACATTCAACGGTCTTATGATGATTCCAAACTTGATTGGTGTTTTGGCACTTTGTCCACTTGTAATGAAGATTACAAAAAACTATGTTGATAGAAATCTCCATCACAAAGATGTTAAACCAATGTTGAACAATGATCCAGAATTGCAGGCTGAAGCTGAAAAAGCAATTTCTGAAGGTGAAGACTAATTGCAATTTGATCAATGGAAATCTCTAAAAATTTTAGTTTTTAGAAGATGCCCGAATAATTTGTAAATTTTTAAGGCTGTCTCATTTCGGGGCAGTCTTTTTTGTTTTAAATTAAAGACGTTCTTTAATTTTGCCATTTTCTATTGCCTTTTTTTGAAATTAGTATATTGTTATTAGCAGGGTGATTCTTAATTTTTTTTTGTGAAAATAATTCGTGCTGATGGGAGTAGTATGAAAAATTTAAATCGATTGAATCTTTGGAGATATATTAAAAAATATATTTTTCTCTATATTGTTGCGACCCTTGCTATGTGTGCTGGAACTTTGTTGGATATGGCGGCACCTTTGATTGTGCAGCATATTGTTGATGATGTTTTGGTCGCTCATAATTTGGAGCCTCTTAAATTATTGCTTTTGGGTATTCTTGGAATCGGTGTTGGAAGATGTGTTTTTCAATATACAAAAGAATTTTTATGTGACTGGTGTGGTTCAAAAATTGCAACCGAAGTTCGTATAAATCTTTTTGAAAAAATCCAAAGTCTGAGTGCAAACTTTTTTGATGGCATCAACTCTGGTGAATTGATGAGTCGTGTAAAAGATGATGTGGACCGTATTTGGGATATAACTGCGTTCATGGGAATCCTTATGGCGGAAGTTGTTGTCAGAGTGATTTCGACAATGTATTTTATGTTGAATCTGAATTGGCAATTGGCTTTGATTCCGACAGCTGGTATGATAGCAAGTGCCGTTATAGCGATTTTGATGGAACGAAAGTTGGATTCCCTTTATGGAGAAGTTGCCCAGGAAAATTCTGAATTGAATAATACGGCTGCTGAAAATTTGGCTGGAGTCAGAACTGTAAAAGCATTTGCTCGTGAGGGATTTGAGATTCAAAAATTCCATAAGCACAATCAAAAGTATTATGAATTGAATATCAATCTTTCCAGGGTTTTTGTAAAATACAATCCAATAATCCAGACCATAACCAGAATGTTGACGGTTGTCAGTTTGTTGTTGGGTGGACTGATTGTTATGAAGGGAAATCCATTGAATGGTGGAGAAAAGATGACAATCGGTCAATTGATGGCATTCCTCCAGTATGTTGGAAATATTGTTTGGCCAATGGAAATGCTTGGCTGGTTGACAAATGGTTTTTCAAGTGCAAAGGCAAGCGTAAAACGACTGAACAAAATTTATGCAGAAGAGACTCAAATAAAAGACGAAAGTTTTATTGCTGCAAAAAATCTTGATAATGATGTTGAGTTGAATGAAAATCTTTTTTCAAGTTTTGATTTGAATGGCGATATTGAATTTGATAACGTTTCTTATTCTAACAATGGTCGTCAAATTTTGAAAAATGTTTCTTTCAATATTGAAGCAGGAAAAACTTTGGGTATTATGGGAGCCACTGGTTCTGGAAAAACAACTATCATCAATCTTTTGAAGCGAATGTATGATGTCTCAGATGGATGTATAAAAATTGATGGCGTGAATATTCAGGATTATCCGCTTGTCACTTTGCGAAAATCTGTGTCCTGCGTAATGCAAGATGTGTTTTTGTTTAGCGACTCCATTGATGGAAATATTCGACTTGGTGCAAAAGATTCATTGTCATCGACTCAGGTTAAAATGGCTTTACAAAAATCTTGCAGTTCTGCGTTTGTTGATAATATGGAACAAAAAGAGAATACGATTATCGGTGAACGAGGTGTTGGATTGAGTGGTGGTCAAAAACAGCGTCTGACAATTGCTCGTGCGTTGGTTAGAAAAACTCCAATATTGGTTTTGGATGATTCCACATCAGCTTTGGATACGGAAACCGAACATGAAATTCAAGACGTTCTGAATGGGTTGACTGGCATGACAAAAATCATAATTGCCCACAGAATCAGTGCCGTAAAAAATGCTGATAAAATTATTGTATTGGAAAAAGGTTCAATCGTTGAAACTGGAACTCATCAAGAACTTTTGGACAAAAAAGGAATGTATTGGGAAACCTATAAGTCTCAATATTAATAGGCATCTTTAAAAATTGAAGTTTTTAGGGAATTCATAATTTTTTGATTTTACAAGGATAATATATGAACGGATATAAAACAGACGAAAAACAAAATAAAAAATCCAGCTTAAAATCAATGCCTCGACTTTTCAAATATCTGTTTGATTATAAGGCCAATATAATTTTGGTTTTGTTGATGATGGCGTTTGGAACAACAGTTGATTTGATTAATCCTCTTTTAAATGAACGAGCAATTGACAAATATATCATACCAGGTGATGTTTGGGGATTGATTAGAATTGTTGCTATTGGTGGAGCTTTGAATATACTTGCTGTCTTGGCGATAAAATTCCGTATGTTGATTATGGCAAAGACAAGCAATAAATTGATTCAAAAACTTAGGCAACAACTCTATGACCATATTCAAAATCTGGATTTAAAGTTTTTTGATTCACGACCATCTGGAAAAATTTTGGCAAGAATTATTGGTGACACAAATT